>CALGHC010000729.1 GCA_937915965.1 uncultured Myxococcales bacterium | reverse complement strand
CGCGGTCGGCCGGCTCGCACATCGGCAAGCCGAGGCGATAGCGCAAGGCGACGTAGCCCTCGGCGATGCGCCGCGCCAGACCGCGCACCCGGCCGATGTAGGCCTGGCGTTCGCTCGCGGAGATCGCGCCGCGCGCATCGAGCACGTTGAAGGCGTGGCTGGCCTTCATGACATAGTCGTACGCTGGCAGAACCAGCGGCGGATCGTGATCACACAGGCGAGTGACCTCGGCCTCGAACTGGTCAAAGTGCTGACGGTGCAGGTCGATCGATGCGACCTCGAAGTTGTGCACCGAAAACTGCACCTCGTCCTCGTGGTGGACTTCGCCGTAGGTGACCGGTCGGCCGTCCGGACCGTAGGCCCAGATCAAGTCGTAGACGTTCTCGACGCCCTGTAGATACATCGACAGCCGCTCGATGCCGTAGGTCAGTTCGACTGGGATCGGATCGAGATCGATGCCGCCAACCTGCTGGAAATAGGTGAACTGGGTGACCTCCATGCCGTCACACCAGACCTCCCAGCCCAGCCCCCAAGCGCCAAGCGTCGGACTCTCCCAGTCGTCCTCGACGAAGCGAATGTCGTGCGCCAACGGATCGATGCCGATCGCCTCAAGGGAGCCCAGATAGACGTCCTGCACGTCCTTGGGGCTTGGCTTCATCAGCACCTGATACTGGTAGTAGTGCTGCAAACGATTGGGGTTCTCGCCGTAGCGGCCGTCGGTCGGCCGCCGCGAAGGCTCGACGTAGGCGGCGCTCCACGGTTCCGGGCCAAGGGAGCGAAGAAAAGTCGACGGGTTGAAGGTTCCCGCTCCCTTCTCCACGTCCCACGGCTGCACCAGCACGCAGCCACGCTCGGTCCAATAGCGCGACAACGCCAGCACAACGCCCTGAAAGGTGTGTTCGGGCGCAACGGCCGGTCTGTTGGTCTCGGTCGTATGCGCGGCCACGGTCGTCATGACGGCCTCTCTCCTGTGCCGCCCGACCTGACGGCCGGGCGCGCGGGGCGCGGGAAGATAGCAGACGGGCTCGGCCTGCGTCCATGGCAGCCGAGGCCTGCCGATGGTGGACGTTGGCCTCGCGATGCGGCTGGTCCCGGTCCCCTTGACGCCCCCCGGCGCTGTCCTATCTTGCACGCGCCTTGAGCCGGAATCGGCACCACAAGGCAACAGAATTACATCGCAATTCAATCTGAAGACGAACCCTTCGTCGCAGCGGAGTCAACGATGAGTATTCAGCCCCTGTATGACAACGTGCTGGTCCAGCGCGCCGAGCCCGAAGAGAAGACCAAGGGAGGCCTCTTCCTGCCCTCGGCTGCCCAGGACAAGCAGGTCTATGGCGAAGTCAAAGCCATCGGCAAGGGCAAGATCCTCAAGGATGGCGGCATCCGTCCCCCGCAGGTCAAGGTCGGCGACAAGGTGCTGCTGGCCAAGTGGGGCGGCAACGAGGTCACCTACGAAGGCACCGACTACCTGATCATCAAGGAGAGCGACCTGCTCGCCGTCATCGACGGCTAGCGGCCGCCCGCGCGGAAGGCGTGCCTGAGAGGGCGCCGTCGATCATTCGAACCAACCACCGGGCGGGCCAGGCGCACTGCGTGCCCCGCCGACGACAGAGGTACCGTACACATGGCTGCCAAGAACATCATCTACAGCGCGGACGCCCGAGCCCGCATCCTTGAGGGGGTCAACACCCTCGCCAACACCGTCAAGATCACGCTCGGCCCACGCGGCCGCAACGTCGTCATCGACCGCTCGTGGGGCGCGCCCATGATCACCAAGGACGGCGTCACCGTCGCCAAGGAGATCGAGCTTGAGGACCATTTCGCCAACCTCGGCGTACAGATGATCAAGGAAGCCGCCTCAAAGACCAACGACCTCGCCGGCGACGGCACGACGACTGCGACCGTTCTCGCCCAGAGTCTGATCGTCGAGGGAGGCAAGCTTGTCGCCGCTGGCGTCAACCCGATGGCCATCAAGCGCGGCGTCGAGGCCGGCGTTCGTGCAGTCACCGACGAGCTGGCGCGCATCTCTCGGGATGTCGACGGCAGCCGCGACATCGAGCGTGTCGGCACGATCTCGGCAAATGGCGACCAGACGGTCGGCCACATGATCGCCGAGGCGATGGAGAAGGTCGGCAAGGACGGCGTCATCTCAGTGGAAGAGGGCAAGACCTCGGAGACCGAGCTGGTGGTGGTCGAGGGCATGCAGTTCGACCGCGGCTACATCTCGCCCTACTTCGTCACGGACGGTGACCGCATGGAGTGCGTGCTCGAGGACGCCTACGTGCTCATCCACGAGAAGAAGGTGTCGAGCCTGCGCGACCTGATCCCGCTGCTCGAGCAGATCCGTCAGCAGAATGCACAGTTGGTGATCATCGCCGAAGACATCGATGGCGAGGCGCTCACCGGCCTTGTCTTCAACAAGCTGCGCGGCCAGCTGCAGGTCGCCGCCGTCAAGGCGCCGGGATTTGGCGACCGACGCAAGGCGATGTTGCAGGACATCGCCGCGCTCACCGGCGGGCGGGTCTTGTCTGAGGAGATTGGCGAGAAGCTTGAGACGGTTCAATTCGAGAGCCTCGGCCGAGCCGGCCAGATCAAGATCACCAAGGACAACACAACGATCGTCAGTGGCCGCGGCAACAAGGCTGACATCGAGTCGCGCGTCGC
The DNA here is from genome assembly GCA_937915965.1 of uncultured Myxococcales bacterium. Lineage (GTDB taxonomy): Bacteria > Myxococcota_A > UBA9042 > UBA9042 > UBA9042 > CALGHC01. The sequence goes on along the minus strand of CALGHC010000729.1, from coordinate 6,561 downwards.
GACCCTTCGCCGCGAGATCGAGGCGACCAAGAGCGATTGGGACCGCGAAAAGCTCGAGGAGCGCCTGGCTCGCCTCGCCGCGGGCGTCGCGGTGATCCGCGTCGGTGCGGCCACCGAGATCGAGATGAAGGAGCGCAAGGCGCGGGTCGACGACGCCCTGCATGCGACGCGAGCCGCGGTCGCCGAGGGGGTCGTCGCCGGTGGCGGTGTCGCCCTGCTGCGCGCTGCCGCGGTGCTGGCCGAGCTGAAGTTCGACGACGAGCGTCGGCACGGCGTGGCGGTCCTGGCCAAGGCTCTCGAGGGTCCGCTGCGGCAGATCGCCGAGAACGCTGGCGAAGAGGGCTCGGTCATCGCCGCTCAGGTGCGGGCTGGCACTGGCAGCTTCGGCTACGATGCGGGCCGTGGCGTCACCTGTGACCTGATGGAGGCCGGTGTCATCGACCCGACCAAGGTCGTTCGCGTCGCCCTGCAAAACGCGGCCTCGGTCGCGACGATGCTGCTGACCACCGAGTGCGCGATCGCCGATTCCAGCGAGGACGACAAGGGGTCCGACGCATGAGCGCGCGCCCAGGCGACCCCGTCAAACCCGATGATGTGGCCGCAGCGACCTCTGCCGCCGAGGCAGAGGTCGCTGGCGTCGCCGCCAACGACGACGACGACGGCGACGCCAACCACGACGGTGCCGAAGGACATGACGACGCGCCTGCGGAGCCCACCGAGGTCGCAGCGTCGCGCCCGGCGACCCCCGAAGAGCGTCACATCGCTGAGCTGGAAGCCCAGGTCGATAGCCTCAGTGCGCGCTTGCGCCAGTACTCAGAGGCGGTCGACCGCGTGCGCGGCGAGTTCGACGCATCGCGCAACCGCATGGAACGCGAGCACGCACGCACGCTAGAAGGCCACAAGGCCGACGCGGTCGCCGGACTCCTCGGCGTGGTGGACTCGCTCGACCGCGGCCTGAACAGTCTGGCCGGCGCAGAGACCAAGGCCGAAATCGACAACTGTGCCAGCGGCCTGCAGATCGTGCGGGTCGAATTCGAGCGCGTGCTTGCCGAGCTCGGTTTGCGTCGCTTCGACGCGACGGGCGAGGTCTTCAACCCCGAGCGCCACCAAGCCGTCAGCACCATGCCGGTCACCGACCGCAACCTGGACGGCAGAGTCGTCCAGGAGCTCAGTGGCGGTTCGCTGGTCGGAGACCGCGTGCTGCGACCTGCGGTGGTCGTCGTCGGCGCATACAGCGAGCCGGCCTCAGGCGACCAGCCCAACTGATCGCGCGTTCCCGCCAGACCGCGGGCGGCACCGTGACTCTGGTCGAGCCGTGGTTCTGGTTGAGTGACCGTAGATTCGACGCTATTTCACGCATACGCCGAGGCTGTCAGGCGCGACCTTGCCGTCGACCGTCACCCCCGTGCACGAGCCAACGGTGCAGCCGGGCGTGCCCCCCACGCGACATTTCGCCAGACAGGTCGTCTGACCTACCGCGGGCCCGACGCAGAAGAATCCCTTCTGACAGTCGTTGATGGCCTTGCAGGGAGCGCCTGACCCGGCATCGCCCGGGGTCAGACAGCTCTTGGCGTTCTGTATGATCTCGCACGTTTCACCTGCGTTGCAGCCACTGTCGGTGACGAGATCGCAGTTGGCCGCGACCAGACAGACCCCGAGATCGTTGCCGACCTCGGCGCCATCGGCCCAGGTCAGCGTCGAGCACGGCAAGCCGCCAGCGCACGCCCAGGCCGCGTTCTCGCCCGATGCCGAGCAGATCGCGCGGCACTGGTTGTTGACGCACAGCGCACCCTTGGCGCACTCGTCGATCTTGGTGCAAGCCTGACCGACGGCGAGGCTGCCGGCCTTGACGCAGGTCCATTGCGGCTTGACCGGATAGCACTGTTCAGAAGCTGCACAATTCTTCGAGCCGAGGGCCTCGCAGGGCGGACACTGGCCGCAGTCCTGAGCGCAGTCGGTACAGGTCTCGCCCGAATCGCACTTGCCATCCCCACACGACCACGGGCACTTGTTGCAGTCGACCTCGCAGCTCGCGCAGTTCTCGTTGGGGTCGCAAGCGCCGTCGCCACAGACCGGAGGCACGACGACGTCCGCGTCGACGCCTACGTCAGCCTCAACCGCGGCATCCACAACATCGCCGCCGTCGCCGCTGTCACCGCTGTCGCCACCGGAGTCGGCAACGACGGAGTCAGGGGTGGTATCGCCAGCAGCGTCAGGCGTGACATCGAGCCCACCCGCGGCGTCGCCGTCAGCGTCGGCAACCGTGCTGTCGGGGTGGTCAATTGCCTCGTCTGTGGTGTCAACGGCCGTGACGCTGTCGACGGTCTGAATGTCGGCCGGTCGGGTCACGGGCCCTCCGTCGAGAGAGGCGCCGTCGAGAGAGGCGCCGTCAGGCAAGTTGTCGGAGTCTACGTCGGCCGTGCCGCCGCCGAACGTCGGCACAAAGCCGCTACCGCCAGCGCCACCGCCGCCACCACCGTTCGTTGGCGCAGAGGTGCAGCCCAACAACAGCAGACAGACGACGGTATGCAGGACGCTGCCGGGCACGCGACAATGTTCGCGGCAATGTCTATGGGCTGTAGACGCCATTGGTGATCTCGAGCTGGTAGAAATCGCAGGTCGGCACCAGCCCCGCTTTGCGCGATACCCGCACAAAGAACGGCGCGGAGTTGTCGGAACAGGTGTTCATGCCGGGCAGACCCTCGCCACCCGCGCACTTGCACTCGCCCGCCGGCGGCGGCTCCGGCGACGGGAGGTCCTTGCCCTTGGGGTTGGCGGCCGCGGTCGCCGGGCCAAACGGCGGTCCGTAGAACTTGACCGTCCAGCCGGTGTCGACCTCACCTTTGCAGATCTGCGCAGCGCCCGCGCAAGAGCCACGGTAGAGGTCGATGACGAACTGGTCGCCGGGATTGATCAGGAAGCGCACCCGAACATGGAAATTGTCGCAGGCACCCGCAGCGCCCGGGTTGTCGGGGGTGTCGACGGCGTCGAAGCGGAACCAGTCGCCGTCCTCGCCGGGCATCACGTTGCCGCTCTTGATGTCCTTGGAGCCTGCCTCGCCGAACGCCCCGAGATCCTGGGCTTGCTCGCAGGTGCCGCCGCTTTTGCCGTACCAGCCGTCGGCGGCGCACTCGCAGCCGTTGTCGTAGTTGCCGTCGACGTCAAAATAGCCGGGCGCACAGTTTCCCGCGACGCACTTGCCGCCCTGGCACGCGGCGCCACCGTTGGGCAGGGCCGGGCACGATTTGACGGCCGCGCCGTCGTCGGTGATGCCGTTGCAGTCTTCGTCGACGCCGTCGCAGACCTCGATCTGGGTGGGATGCACGTCGGTCTTGGTGTCGTCGCAGTCGCCCGGCTTGTCGACGCTGTAGAGCAGGTCTGCGGCACACAGGCACTTGCCGAGCTCGGTGGGACCGTAGCCGTCGAAGTCGCCGTCGATGTACCACAGCGTGCATCCCTGGGCGTTCTCGTCGTCCGTCTTGCCGTCGCAGTCGTCGTCGTGGCCATTGCAGACCTCGGGCACGCCCGGCTTGATCTCGAAGACCGTGTCGTCGCAGTCACCCGCCTCGGTGATCCAGTCGGCGGTCTTCTTCGATGGACACATGCACGCCGAGTCGTCCGGATCGCCGAACTTGTCTCCATCCTTGTCTTTGTAGAAGACGCTACAACCTGCAGACCCGGCCTCGTCGGTCTCGCCGTTGCAGTTGTTGTCGAGGTCATCGCATAGCTCGGCGCCGGTCGGGTTGATCGCCATGACGATGTCGTTGCAGTCGCCGCCGATCGGCGCGTAGCCCAGACCCGGGTTGGCGCACTGGCAGCCGCCCTCGCCGATGCCGAAGCCGTCGCCGTCGTTGTCGGGGTACCAGACCTTGCAGCCGACCGCGTCGTTCTCGTCGGTCAGGCCGTCGCAGTCGTTGTCTTCGCCGTCGCAGACCTCAACCTCGGGTGCCTGGACGTTGCAGAGGGTGAGCCCATCGACAGTGCAGGTTCGAGTACCGGCACAGGTTCCGAACTCGTTGCTGCGCTCGCAGGAGGTCGACAGCTTCTGGGCGACCTCCGAGGCGCTGCAGGTGCACTCGCCCGACTCGGGGAAGCACTGGCCGACGGTGGCCTCGCCGGGCAGCGAAACTGTCAGGCAGTTGAAGCCAGATGGGCAGTCGCCAGCCTCCTCGATGTCACACGCGATGCCGCAAAACGATCCGTCGACGAAGCCCTTGGCACCGATATGCTCGATGCACTTGTTGGTGCCCTTGTCGACCCCAACCTGGCCGCAGTCACCGTGGTCGCTGCACGGGCGACACAACGTCGTGTATTTGGGGACACAGACGTAGGCGAGGTCCGAGGTGTCGCCCGCCTGCACGCATTTCCAGTCCTTGGGGCAGGTCTCAATGCATTTGCGTGAGCAGACCAGACCCTGCTCGGCTTCCACACAGTAGCCGGCGAGGCACTCGTCGTTGCTCTTGCACGCGCAACCCCACATACCGTCGGATTCGCACGGCTCGGGTTCGACGACTCCACCGACGTCGGCATCGTCCTCGCCAGTCACATCCTCAGCGACCGCGCTGTCGCTGGCGTCACTGGTCGGATAGGCGAAGACGTCGGTGCCGCTGGGTTTGGTCGCTTCGGAGCAGGCAAACGCCGCCGCGGTCAGCACGAAGAGGGCTGCGAAGGTGGCAATGTGCGGCCGTACACTGATCGTCATGCCGGATTCCCATCTGTGCGCGTGCCGTCCGCCATCGGTGCCACCCATGGACGCGCGTCGATTCGCCCGTCGGCTGGCCGCCCGTCGCGCCTCTGTGGCCTCCGCGGGTACCACCACCGCGAGTCTCCGAAGAGTCCGCGACGGCGCAGACTAGCACAATCCCCCAGCACGAGGAAAAACGCCGGACCCGCGCCAAGGCGAGCGGCAGAGCCGGGCGTCAGTCGAGACGAGCGTCGATAGCCGTGTAGCCGCCACCGCGATGGATTGAGTCGATGACGAGCGTCAAGCCACCGCCGGCGCCCAGCTCGGGGGCGAGCGCGCCGAGGTCGAGCTCGGGCAGGGGGATCTTGAGATCGCCGAGGCCGGGCAGGCCATCGGCGAGGAGTTTGTCGATCTGGCTCTTGAAGATCGACTCCCAGGCGCCCTTGTCTTCCTCATATCCCTTGGAGATGCTGTTGAGTTCCATGAGCCAGGCGAAGTCCTTGCCCAGGCTGATGCCAAGCTCCTTGCCGCTGTTGGCGCCCTCGCCAAGCTTCAGCTCGGCGGGGATGTCGACCGCGGCGAACATGCCAAGCTTGAGCCACTCGTCGACGAAGTCGATCGCGACTTCAACGAAGACATCGCCCACCTGCAGATTGAATCCCTGTTCTGTCGTGGCGTTGCACGCCTCAAGAATGGGCGGTAGCAGCATGTCGACCGTGATGACCATATTCTCCAGCGAGAAGCCACCGAGATCGGCGCCGCCGCTGCCCGCCAGCGCGCTGCCGGGCGCGGTGAAGGTCATCGCGCCCGAGTACCAGATCGCGTAGAGCATCTGGTTGGCGAGATCGTCATGCAGGGCGATCTGCAGTCGCTGGGTCTTGTCGACGACAAAGGCGTCGGTGGTCTTGCCCATGCAACCATCACGCCCGAGGGCGCCCTTGATGGTGTGCGCAGTGCCCTTCTGTGCGACGAACGACGCGTCAAGGAGCACCAGCCCGCCCAGCGGCGAGAACTGCAGCGTGTCGAGGGTGCTCACCAGAGTAATCTCGGTCGCCTTGCCCCCCTCGATGAGGGCGGGCAGCGGAATGGTCTGGGTGATCGCGAGCTGGTCGACGATGCTGCCAAAAGCTTTGGCGAGCTCGCTCTCCAACGTCGACTCGATCTGCTTCTCCAGCTCGCCGATGTAACCGCTGAGGATCGCGTTGAAGAGCGCGTCGAAGAGTCCAGCGATTCCATCGACGTGCAGCTTCATGCCGTCGATCTCAGCGGTGGTTCCGACGACCGAAGCGCTCGCCTGGCCGTTGAACGCCTCCATCTTCACGACCGAGTGAATCGTCAACTTGGCGATCTTGAGGTCGCCGCTGACCGAGATCGATGTCTTGATCGGCCCCAGCTCGAGCTTCGCCTTGACCTTGAGATCTGTATGGAAGTTCGTGATGACGACGACGAAATCAATGCCGCCGTCGACCGGCGTGAGCGTCACATGTGGTTTGTCGTAGCCGAGGTTCGACAGGGAGATCGACATACCCCCCTGGTCCATCTGAGAGGGCAGCGCTCCGGTCAGCAATGTGCCACCGAGCACGCCTTCGATGATGGTCGCGAGGTCGTTGGGGTGGTTGGGGTCGTGAACACCGTCGTCGATGAGGTCCTTGCCAACGAACACCTGCATGCCGTGCTTGACCATCGCGCTCTTGGGCGTCGACGCGTCGGTGAGGTAGTACTTCGAGGCGTAGTAGAATCCACGGATCGCCTCGCTCACCTCGCCGCCGAGGTCCTCTGCGATAGCGTGAACCAGATTCAGGCCATGCTGCGCGCCGTGTTGGGTGTACCAGGTGTCCAGAGCGTCAGGGAACGCTGGCTTGCCATTGACCTTCAGC
>CALGHC010000728.1 GCA_937915965.1 uncultured Myxococcales bacterium | reverse complement strand
TCCGTGAGCGCCCCGTGAGCGCCCCGTGAGCGCCCCGTGAGCGCCCCTGCCCCTGCCGGTCCCGGTTCGGCGGCATTGCTCTGACGCCCAAGCACCGATAGTATCGCTTTGTGACTATCCGGCGCCGTCGTTCAACAGTTCGACCCCATTGAACAATTAGATAATCAAACAATCTAGAGGCCCATGAGTCGTTCGGACCAACTCGACGCCCAAACCCGCATCACCTCTGTGAAGGAGATCGCGCTGTCGGAGCGGAGCGGAGCCGCATGTCTGGTTCAGCTGCGCGGCCCCGACCTCGGCAGCCGCGTACCGGTCGAGAGCGGCGGCGTCACCATCGGCCGCGATCCCACCAGCGATATCATTCTCGAAAGCGACAGCGTCTCGCGGCGCCACGCGCGCATCGAGCTGGCCAACGACGGTGGCCACCGCGTCTTCGACAACGCTTCGACCAATGGCACGTACCTCAACGAGAAGCTCATCGGAGACGGCGAGACCCTGCGCAGTGGCGACTACATTCAGGTCGGCGAAGCGATCTTCAAGTATCTCTCGGGTGACAACATCGAGTTGGATTACCACGAGGAGATCTATCGCCTGACCATCGAGGATGGCCTCACCCAGATCGCGAACAAGAGGGCGCTGGGCGATTTTCTCGACAAGGAGTTCGCCCGGGCGACGCGCTACAGCCGCGACCTCGCGGTCGTGCTCTTCGATCTCGACCATTTCAAGCGCATCAACGACGAATACGGCCACCTGATGGGCGACTTCGTGCTGCGCGAGATGGCCAAGGTGGTCAAGAGCCGCGTTCGCCGCGAAGAGATGTTCGCCCGCTACGGCGGAGAGGAATTCTGTGTCGTGCTCCCAGAGCTTGACCTTGACCACGCCCTGGAGTTCGCCGAGAGCATCCGCCGCATGGTCGAAGATCACGAGTTCGTCTTCGAAGGCAACATCGCGAAGATAACGATCAGCATCGGCGTCGCCCAGATCGTCGAGGAGATGACACGCCCCGAGGCGCTCATCCTGGCGGCGGACGAGCGGCTCTATACGGCCAAGCGCGAGGGGCGCAACCGCGTTGTAGGCGCTTGAAAACGCGCGGGGAACCGCAGGGATGACTGAGACTGAGTCGCGCGTTCGGCCGGTTGGCGCCACCCAGATCCTTCGTCAGGTCTCTTCGATGCGGCTGCGCGTCGGTCTCTGCGCACTCTCGCTGTGGCTGTCGGGCTGCGGCGCGCAGGGATGTACGGCGCCGATTGGGGCGCCGCTCCCCACCCAGGTACCTGACGAGTTGATGTTGCCGGCTGCGACGCAGGTGCGCGTCAGCCAGCACGGCTTCGACGTCGTCGCCGACCACATCGTTCAGTGGATGAGCCTGCTCTTTGGAAGTGACGCCGACGGTGACGTGGTGATCGACACCACCGCGCTGCTTGGCAGCGCGCCGTTCAAATTCGCCGGCGGTCTGTCCGTCTTCCAGGGAAGCGCCGAAGCGCGCGAGCTGATCCTGAGCCTGGATCTGGCGTCGCTCAAGGTGAAGTTGGTCGAGGGCTCGTCGCCGGCCCGCGTCCGGTTGGCGATCGACCACGCTGATATCGGCGTCGTGGAGGGTGTCGTCGCCGGTTCGGTGACCTTTCTGGGCCTGACCTCCAACGCCGCGTGCCATCTCCTCGACGGGCTCGACGTGGGCGGTCCAGATCAGCGCCTCGCGACGCTCTCCGCCTTTATCGATCTCGTCCTGGACGTTGACGGCGACGGCGCATTGGCGATCGGCGTGGAGATCATCGACCCGGTCCTGCACGAGGTCGGCTTTCGCCTCGGCAAGGACTGCAAGCTGCCCGAGTGCAGCGATCAGGTCTTCGCCGAGGACCCCTGTGGCGAGTGCGTCGTCTGCGACGCCGGCGAGCTCGGCAGTGACGCCGTCGTCGGCCTGAAGGGACTTCTCGGGCCGCTGATGAAGGACATCCTGACTTTGGTCGGCAATCTGCTCGTCGATCAGGTCCTCGCCGGTCTCAACGGTCAACCCCTGGACATTGAGGTCCCGCTCGACCTGCGCGACCTGCTGGCCCAAGCGAGCCCCGTGCTGGCCGGTCTGCTCGGTGATGGCGGCCCGTTGATCGTGCGTGCGAGGCCGGCGCCGGACGCGTTCCGGGTGCACGCCGGCGGTCTGGAGTTGCGTATGGACAGTGCGGCCTTTGCCACCGCGAGGCCCTGCGCGACTCGCCCTGGTCCAGACGCGCCGGCGATCTTCGCCACCCTGGTCCAGGGTGTGGTGCCGGCGCTGCCAGATCAGATGCAGACAAGTACGGCGGACGGAACGACCCTCGCGCAGCCGGTTGATGTCGGTCTTCTGCTGTCGCGGGCAGTACTCGAAGAGGCGCTTTGGGCAGCCGCGCGCTCCGGCGCCCTGTGCCTGGAGGTCGACGCCGAGGCGCTCTGGGAGCTCAGCGGTGGTCGGTTGCTCCTCTCCGCTGCGGTCGTCGATCTGCTGTTGCCGGGGCTGCGTCAACTCGCCACACCGGCCGCGCCCGTTCGCATCGCGCTGGTCCCCGACGCCGACCCCGCCGGCGTGCCGCGCATCGGCATCTCTCCGGGCGACAGCGACGGCGTTCGCCTCGATCTCGCCCTCTACGGCAATCGCTTGCGTCTCGAGGTGGCGACTCAGGGCCGCTGGCTCACGGTACTCGAAGCACGGGTCGACCTGGAGATCGGACTGCACGCCCGCATTGACGCAGCCGGAGCGTTGCAGATCGATATTCTCGAGGCCGCCGTACCCGCTGTAGATGTTCTGCGCGCGCCGCTGTTCGAGGCGAACGCCATCGAGAAGATCGTGCCTGCGATCACATCTCTCGCCGTATCGATTCTGCTGGCTCAGCCCATACACTTCGCCCTCGATCCGGCCGCCCTCTTGGCTGGGATCGGTGATCTGCCTCTGACGGCGCGACCCATCGGGCTCGCGGTCGCCGGGGACGAAGCCGATTGGCTGGTGCTCGGCGTCGCCCTCGATGACTCCAGCGAGGCGCCATGAGGTCGCCACTGCGCCGGTCGCGTCCGGTACCCTCGGTCCTCGTCACGGTGGCGTGCGCGGTCGTTCCGATTGTCCTTGCGGTCGCAGTTTCGGCATGCCGCGAGCGGCCGGTCGAGCCGATCAGCTGTGAGGTCGACGGCGGGTGTCCCGACGGCTACCACTGCGGCGCCTCAGGGCGTTGCTTGGCCGACGTCTCCTGTGTCGTCGATATCGACTGTTGTCTCGCCGAGTTGTGCTTGGACGGCTACTGTCGACACCGACAGATGTGTTCGACGGCAGCGCCCTGCGCCATCCCTGGGGAGACCTGCCTGGATGGGCTATGCGTCCCCGAGGCCTGTGACGCCACCGGCGCATGCGTCGCACCACGTTCCTGCCTTGCTGGTCGCTGTACGGCGTCGCTGCCCTGCGCAGGCCACTGTGTTCCCGGCAGCGCGTGCTCGCTGCTCGTCGATCGCTGCGTCACGCTGCGTCCACCGACCACGTCCTGCCCGCCTGGTCAGCTCGCTGTGCTAGGCAACGACGCGGATCACCTCGCCGAGGGCTGCGCGCAGCAGCCCCAATCGGTCGTCTGCATACCCCTTCCGGCGATCGACCCGGGCGATCTTGGGCCGACCGCGGTTCCGCTTTGGTTTGCCGACGGCCCCGCGGTTGTCGCGTGGGATCGTCACTACGGTGACGTCGTGCTCGCCCGATTCGGCGCTGTCCCGCCGTTCAAGCCGATGCCCCGGCTCGCGCTCGCGGGCGTGCCGATCGACGCCCCGGTTGTTGGCGACCCGAGCGGTCCGCGCGGCGGCGTCGCCGAGCCCGGGTCCGACGTCGGTCGCGTGGTCGATGCCACAGTCGACGCGGCGGGCAGCCTGCACGTCGCCTTTCGCGACGACAGCGGCGATAGCCTTCGCTATCTGCGCGTCCTCGCCGATGGGGTGGTCGAGGGGCGACACGTCGTCGCCAGCGGTGACGGAATCGGTGCCTCGATCGCGATCGGGGTCACGTTCGATGGTGCTCCCGTCGTAGCGACATTCTCGCCAGCGGACCCCGTCGCCGGCGGCCTCGCCCGGCTGCGCTTGTACGCCGCCAAGACGGCCGCCGTCGCCTCCGCGGCCCAATGGTCAGTCGTCCCGGTCGCGTCGGTACCTGTGGCAGCTGTGCCGCCGCCCTGCGGTGGCGGTTGCCCGGTCGGCGCCGCATGCGTCGTCGGCCCTGGGGCGGGCGCTGGGACCGGCGGCGACGCTTGCGTCACCCCGGCCGCCGGCTGCGTCGGCTGCCTGCCCGCGCAGGTCTGCGCCG
>CALGHC010000727.1 GCA_937915965.1 uncultured Myxococcales bacterium | reverse complement strand
AGGTCGACATAGCTGGCGTATTTGTCGGGAAAAAGAATGCGCCACATGCCGCCCAGGTTGCGGATCACGTCGCAGATGGACGGAAAGAGCATCCCATCGAGCACGTCGAGGTCGCCCGCCAGACCCAGCTCGATGGTCGAGCGCGGAATGTGACAGATGTAGCTCTGGAAGTAGCTGTCGCCGCGGATGATGTCGACCTGTTCGCCGCCGCCAAAGACGCCGACGGGCAGGCAGCCGATCGCCTCGAGCAGCGGTCGCGGCGTGTAGATCGGCATGTGCCCGATGGCGAGCCGCCCCGGGTTCGCGGCCTTCCAGTCGTGGACCAGCGTCATCTTGCGGTCCTCGACGATCTGCTGGGCCCTGTCGAGCAGCGCCGAAGCCGGGTCGCCGATTTGTGCGGTCGTGGTCTCTTTGCTCATGGTCTTCTCCATCGACGTGACACCCGCTACCGGTCTCGACAGCGAAACCCGGGTGGTCTCTCTCGTACCTTGGCCAGACCGCCTCCCCAGCGAGGCTCGCCATCTCTCGTGCGCGCGGCCTAGACCTCGCCGCCAAACGCGCTGTCGCCGCCCAGGTCGGCGCCAGCTCCTTCGCTGCCGCCCGCGCCGCCTGTGCCGCCTGTGCCACCTGCGCCACCTGCGCCACCTGCGCCGCCTGCGCCGATGAGCGGCGCGACCTTCATCCCATCCAGGTAGCTGTCGAGCTCGGCCGAGACCCGCCCCTCGCCGCCGGCGCCGGTGAGACCGACAAGGGCGAGGCGGTGGATCGTCCGGGCGATCTGATCGGGGCCGCCATGCCGCTCCTCGCGCCACGCCCACACCCAGTTGAGCATCCCGAAGATGCTGTACGTCACCCGCTCGACCTCGGCGTCGTCGCCACGCTTGCCGCCGCTGCCGCGTTCCGTGCCCGGACCGGTGGCTCGCAGGGCGCGTACCAGGTCGGCGGCGACGGCGAAGTACGCTTCTTTGACGCGCCGCACCTCACGGCGTTGATCGGCCGGCAGGGCACCTGCCTCCTGCACCAGCACCCGCATGACGTCGCGGTGATCGGTGAAGTAGCGCACATGGTGGTAGATGAGCACGTAGAGCCGCTCGGCCGGGTCGCTGACGCCGGTCAGGGCGCTGCGGACGCTGCCGATCAGCGCCTCGAACGCGTCGAACTGCAGCGCATAGAGCAGCGCCTCCTTCGATTCGAAGTAATTGTAGAAGGTCGACAGACCGTGACCGGTGGAGCGGGCAAGCTCGCGCATCGACATGCCGTGGTAGCCGTGCTGAGCGAGCAGACTGGCAGCAGCAGCGAGGATGCTCGTGCGGTTGTCACGCCGGCGCTGGCTGTCGTTGGTGCTCAGGGGCGCCATCAGCGATCCTTCCAGACGGCGGGCCGGCGGGCGAGAAAGGCCTCGATGCCCTCGTTGCCATCGTGGCTGACGAGCAGCTCCTCGACGTATTGGCGCTCAGCGAGATCGAGGGGTCCGGCCAAGGCGTCGAGGACGCCGCCTGCGCGGCGCGACACCCGCGTCGCCTGGCGGATCGCCAGCGCCGACAGCGGCGCAAAGTTCGTCTCGTACCAGGCGACGACCGCCGCCTCGTGGTCCCCGTCGGCGGCCAGCAGCGCGGTCAGCAGTCCGGCCCGCTGAGCGCCCGCCGCGTCGAGCTCGCCGCCCGTCAGCAACAGCTGCTCGCTCAACGCGCTTCCCAGTCGAACCGGCCCGAGGGCGGCGAGCACCGGCGGGAAGACACCGAGCTTGATCTCCGGGCAAGCAAAGACCGCAGTCTCGCTGGCAAAGATCAGATGGCACGCGAGCGCGACCTCGAAGGCGCCGCCCAGGCAGCGGCCCTCGACCAGAGCCGCGACCGGAACCGGGTAGGCGGCGACCTTGCGGATGAAGGCGTGGAACGAGGCGAGCATCGCCGCCGCGCTGTCCTTGCGGTGCTCCTCGACCGAGGCGCCAAAGCTGAAGTGCCGCCCCGCGCCGCGCAGCACGACCAGCTTGAGCGCCGGATCCGACGCCGCGGCGTCGAGGGCGTCGCCGAGCGCGGCCATCACCGCCATCGAGTAGATGTTGGCCTTGGGCGCGTTGACGATCAGCCGCAGGACGCGACCGTCAGCGATCCGCTCGGCCAGCACGAGCGCCGCCTGGCCGGCGGCCTCTGCCGGACTTCCCGGGCCTGCTGGATGGGCTGTGGTGGCGGTCATTGGCTCAGCCCCTCCCGGTTGGTCCAGCGCTGTCGGCCGCGCCCTCGGCCGCGCTCTCAGCCGCACGCTC
>CALGHC010000726.1 GCA_937915965.1 uncultured Myxococcales bacterium | reverse complement strand
GCGGCTAGCAAACAAGCGTCAGCGCCTCACGCCCCAGCGGCGGATCATCGCGGCGACCCTCTTCGAGCACAGCGGCCATCTCAACCTCGAGGAGCTGCATCAGCGGGTGCGGGCCGTCGACAGCACGATTGGGTACGCTACCGTCTATCGCACGCTCAAGCTCCTTGAGGATCACGATCTGGTGCACTGTGCCCGCTTCGTCGACGGCACGACCCGCTACGAGGTCAACGCCGACGACAAGGAGCACCACGACCATTTGATCTGCACGCGTTGTGGCGCCGTGGTTGAGTTCGAGAATCGGGAGATCGAGGCGCTGCAAAAGCAGGTCGCGCGCGACTCGGGCTACCGTTTGACTAGTCACAGGATGAACCTCTTTGGGCTCTGTCCCGTTTGCCAGCGGTCCTGAATGAGGCGCGCGTGTTGCCTTGAACGACGACGCGGTCTCAAGCGACGACGCGACCTCAAAAGACAACGCGGCCGGCCTCCGTTGGGGAGACCGGCCGCGCCATGTTCGCATGCGATGCGGTCGCACTAGCCGAGCAGCAAGCCTAGCCAGGCTGGAAGACGAATGGCCAGAGGATCACGCAGATGCCGGCGTCGGGCTTCTTGAACCGGATGCGCCTCAGCGCGCGCAGCACGCAGTCCGCGACCTCGTTGTTGCCCAACGAGTCGCTGACGGGCTTGATGGCCTCGACCCCGCCTTCGGGGTTAATCGTCCACTGCACGGTCAGCTTGCCGGCAAGCTCAGGCTTGGTCAGCAATTGCCGCTCGTAGCATGCGCGGATCGCCGCCGCGCGTCGCCGCACGTTCTTCTGGATGTCGCCCTTGTCGCAACCGCCAGTCGAGCGGCCGCCAGCGAGCTTGAGCTTGGCGACGCGTTTCGATTTCTTCCGGCCGATGCCGACGTTGGCCCTTCGACCGGTGCCTCCGCCCGTATCGATGGCGCCCAAACCGTGGATACGGCCGTAGCCGCCAGTACCGCCGCCACCCGATCCGGTTCCGCGGAAGCCCATGCCCCCTGAGCCGTGGCCGATGACGAGCTCGCCGCCTTCACCGCTCATCGCGACGGCCATCTTGGACGACAGCGCCCCGGTGTCGCCGGCCATGATCGTCCCCAGAGCACCGTCGAGGGCCTGCTGGCCGCCGAGGACCTTGGCGATGCCGAGGTTCTTGACGTCGATCTTGTTGACCATCTCGCCGTCCATCTTCGGAACCTTCGACTTCTTGTCGGGGTCGATATCAGGGTCGCCGAACTTGCCTTCCTCGCCTTCGGCCTTCTTGCCGGTCGTATCATCCTCGTCGCCCTCGGGCTCCTCTTCTTCGAGCTGCTCCTCGGTGTCCTCCAGGGTGACTTCGATCAGCTCCTTCTTCTTCGCCTGCAGGGCCTCGTTCACCTCGTTGCGGTCGCGTTCCTTGACCGACAGCAGGGCGCTGACCAGCAGCACCATCAGCAGCGCAGCGACCATGCTGAACGAGATCGCCAGACCGACGTTCTCGCGGTGGCTCGAGCCCGCGATGATGGCCGTCTCCGCGCCGGTGTAGTGGAAGACCACGTTGACGTCGTTTTCGAAGGAGAGGACGCCCTGGTCGCCCCGTTTGATCTCCATCGTGCCAGTGGCTGGCTTCTCTTCGCCGCCGATGTGGATCTGGCCCGACGCGCTGGAAGGCACGTCGAGCGTGTACGCGCCGGCCGCTGCAGGCCGCAACAGGGTGTGCTTGGACAGGCCGCCTGCGGCCAGCTGCAGAGTGACCTCATCGGATTCGCCCACGGTGACGGGCGCAGGGTCGAACAGGACCTTCTCGTGGATGATGTGGCCGTCCCAGGTCAGCAACACCCGCAGGAAGCGCTCCTCTTTCCGGTACTCGCGGTGCGCGGCGACGATGGCGAGGCCGCCAAAGAAGGATCCAATCGAGCCAATCACCACCAGCGCCAGGCCCCAGTCGAGGGTCACGAGGCTCTCGAAGATCAAGCCACCGGTATCGGGATCACACAGCGACATTCCCTGCGACTCACAGGGCACAAGCTGCCACACCAGCGCATAGGTGATCGCCATGAGGCCGACCTGGGTCAGCGAGAAGAGCGAGACCACCCAACCCAGCACCTGCTTGCGCTTCTTGAGCACCACGAAGGCGAGCACGGCCGTAGCGGCGGCAAGCAACAAGGACACGATACCGGTCGAAATCTCGTAGCTCCGCAGCGCGATCTCTTCCTCGTCGACCGTAATGTACGGGAGGAGGATGGGGCCGAGCAGGGCAATGAGACTGCCGAGGATGGCGATAATGGAGCCGCTGGACATGGCATTCCTGTTTGGGACGACGGGGTTGCCCGTGCTGGTTCGGCGCGACGGTGCCCACGCTCTGCTGAGGCGCTGGCGCAAAGCCTCGGCGAAGAGACGCGAATCCTATTGAGGGGTGACGGTTCCCGTCAAGCCTCCTCCCGGTGTGACTGACCGCGACACCGGGCGGGCGCCACCGGGCTGACGCACCCAACCTGCTTCGACCTCCGGGTTCCCGGGTCCCTGCCCGCCCATCGGGCCGGACCCCTGTGGAGTGTGGACGCCCGAGGGCTACGATCGATCTATCGGCCGGCTCACACCGCGACCGCCGCGACCGCCGCGAACTCCCTAGCGGCCTGACTCGCTGGAGAACGCGCGCACCAGCGCCTGATCGAGGTCGGCACGCAGATCGTCGACATGCTCGATGCCGACCGACAAGCGCACCAGGCTCTCGCCGATGCCCAGCGCTTCGCGCCGTTCCGGCGGGATCGACGCATGGGTCATGATCGCGGGGTGCTCGATGAGGCTCTCGACGCCGCCCAGGCTCTCGGCGAGCGTAAAGACCTCGACACTAGCGAGGAAGCGGCGCGCTTCCTCCAGACCACCGTCGAGGACCGCCGTCACCATACCGCCGTAGTCGCTCATCTGCCGTGAGGCCAGCAGGTGCTGCGGGTGGCTCTGCAGCCCGGGATAGTGGACCGCTCGCACGCGGTCGTGGGCCTCGAGCCAGCTCGCGAGGGCGTGCGCGTTGCTGCAGTGGCGTTCCATGCGGATGCCCAGCGTCTTGAGGCCGCGCAGGGTCAGCCACGAATCGAAGGGGCCCGGCGTGCCGCCAGCGGCATTTTGGCAAAACGAGATGCGCTCAAGCAGGTCCGCGTCGCGCACCACAACGGCGCCGCCGACGACGTCGGAGTGACCTCCGATGTACTTGGTCGTCGAGTGCACGACGATGTCAGCGCCGAGACGGAGCGGCTGCTGCAGGTACGGCGTGGCGAAGGTGTTGTCGACGCCGACCAGCACGCCGCGTGCGTGGGCCTTGATCGCGAGCGCCTCGATGTCCACCAGCTTGAGAAGCGGGTTGGTCGGTGTTTCGAGCCAGAGCAAGCGCGTGGCGTCGGTCACTACCGCGTCGAAGGCGTCCGGATCGCGCAGGTCAACGTAGCTGAACTTCAGGCCATGACGGGTCCAGACCTTGTCAAAGAGGCGAAAAGTGCCGCCATACATGTCGTCCATGGCGACGACGTGGTCTCCCGCCGACAAGGTCGCCACGACGGCGTTCGTAGCGGCCAGCCCCGACGCGAACGCCAGCCCGTGCGAGCCACCCTCAAGCGCGGCGATGCACTCCTCGAAGGCCGTGCGCGTGGGATTGTGCGTGCGGCTGTACTCGTAGCCGAGGTGCTCGCCCGGCCCGGATTGGGCGTAGGTCGAGGTCTGGTAGATCGGCACGACCACGGCGCCCGTGGCCGCCTCGGGCGCTTGGCCGGCGTGGATCGCCTGTGTGTCAAAATGACTGTCAGTCCAGTTGGTTCTGGCCATTGTGTCTCCTTCGGGCGCGCCGGGTCGTGCGGCTCGCGGGGATGCGGCCCGCAGGGATGCGGCTCGCGGGCAGGGCGCGGGCAGCCGGGCCCGTCGCCCGGCAGGGCGGCAGGGCCGACGCGACTCAAGCGCTCTTGGTCGCGAGGTGGTCGATGAGATCGATCTTGGTGACGATCCCCTGCACGCGCCCCTGATGGAGCACGACAGCGACGTTGTCCTGGGCAAAGATCGCGCGCAGATGATCGAGGGGCTCATCGGGCTCGATGACCCCCTCAAGCGGCTTCGCGAGCGCGCCAATCGGCTGACTGCGGTCGATCTGCCCCGCGAGCATGCCCTCGAGAAGGTCCAACTCGTGAACCATGCTCTGCGCGGTACCGTCACCGTCGACAACCGGCATCTGCGAGATCCCGTAGCGCTTCAGACGCAGCACCACCTCGCCGACCGTCTCGTCGAGCCGGGCGACGTGCACGATGTGGCTCTTGCCCCGCAGCAGGTCTCGGACGGTCTCGGTCTCGGTCGATGGTTCGAAGAAGCCGTTGTCCTTCATCCAGCCATCGTCGAAGAACTTCGACAGGTAGATCGCGCCAGAATCCGGAAGGATCACGACGATCGTGTGATTCGGGCCGAGCTCGCGCGCGAGGCACGCGGCGACGTGCACCGAACCGCCCGACGAGCCACCGGCGAAAATTCCTTCTTCGCGGGTGAGTCGACGGGCCATCTGGAAGCACTCGCGGTCGTTGACCTGGAAGATGTCGTCGATGTGCTCGAACTCCATCGCCCCGCAGACCATGTCCTCACCAATCCCCTCGACTTTGTAGGTGTGCGGATTCCCCGGCGCACCCGAGTGGAACTGGTCGTAGTAGATCGAGCCCACGGGATCGACGCCAACGGTGCGGATGCGCGGTCCGGCTTCCTTGAGGAAGCGCGCTGTGCCGCTCATCGTGCCGCCGGTACCCAGACCAGCGACGAAGACGTCGAAGGCGCCGCCCGTCTGCTCCCAGATCTCGGGCCCAGTCGATCGGTAGTGCGCGTCAACATTCAACTTGTTGTGATACTGGTTGGGCATGAAGGCGCCCGGCGTCTCGCGGGCGATGCGCTTGGCCGTCTCATAGTACGAGTCCGGGTGCTCAGCGGGTACCGCGGTCGGCGTGACCACGACCTCGGCGCCGAACGCCTTGAGTCGCTGGACCTTCTCGGCGCTCATCTTGTCAGGCATCGTGAAGATGCAGCGGTACCCTTTGACCGCCGCAGCCATCGCCACGCCGACGCCGGTGTTGCCCGATGTGTTCTCGACGATCACCGCGCCCGGCTTGATCTGCCCGCTGCGTTCGGCTTCCTCGATGATGTGCAGCGCCATCCGGTCCTTGACCGAGCCGCCTGGGTTCATGAACTCGAGCTTGGCCAGGACGCGGGCGTCGCGTTTGCCCACCACCTTGTTGAGCTGAACCAACGGTGTGTCACCGACGGCTTCCAAGACGCTGCTATAGATCCCTCGCATGTGGCCTCCTGGGCAATCTCGTCGCCGCATGTAGCGTGTCCGTCGCGGCGACGCAACCGCGCGCGGCTGCTCGTCGCCGGCATGCGGCCCCCACAGCCGTGGCCGCCTCACCGTCGGTGGGCTGTAGCCCTACTCGGGTCGGTCCTCATCGGGCTCGTCGGCCGGTGGTTCTTCACGGGGGGCGTCGTCGGCCCCTTCGGCCTCCGGCTCGTCACCGTCCACGGCTTCGTCGCCAATCTCGTCCTCGTCGAGCGGGTCGAGTCGCTGGCTCTGACCGAGCGGGGCATCTTCGGGCTCAGCCTCCGCCTCGTCCTCGTCATCGGGGTGCGCCTCCGCGGGCTCAGGCTCCGGCCGCGCGAGGCGTGGCGCTGAATCGGGCCGCACTGCCTGGCGGAACTCGATCGGTGGACCGTCTCCCCCAGCACTCGGGCCGCGCCCAC
>CALGHC010000725.1 GCA_937915965.1 uncultured Myxococcales bacterium | reverse complement strand
CATCGGCGACCGCTACCGCAAGGGATTGGGCATCGCCCGCGACGACGCCGAGGCAGACGCAGCGGTGAGTGCGCTCGATGCGGCCTTGGAACGGGTCGTGGCGGCGCATCGCAAGCGTGGGGCGGGTTTCCAGCTGTCGACGTTTGTGCGCGGAGCCGATGGCGACAGCGACAGCGACAGCGAAGGCGAAGGCGAAGGCGAAGGCGGCACCGGCACCAACACCGACGACGGCGCAACGCTGGACATGCTTCGTTTCGTAGGCCGTTTCTTCGCCTCTGCGCCGGGATTTGTGCTTGCCGCCGAAGAGTCTGAAGGCCAACAGGGCTACTCGGCGCCCTATCGCGCCCACAGCACTCCTGCCGGCGTTCGCCTCGACATCCGAACTCGCGACTTCGATGCCGATGGGTTGGCGGCGCGCGAGGCCCACATTCGCTCCCTGGCGGACGGCGCGGCTGACGTCGAGATCAGCGCCCAGTACGTCAACATGGCGCCGCGTCTCGCTGACCACCGATACCTGGTCGACTGGGCACGCGCGGCAGGCGCTGCGGTGGGCGTCGACTGCCGCGAGCGTCCGATCCGCGGCGGCACCGGGGTCGACCCGTTTCTCGACCACGGCGTCCCCATCGCCAACCTGGGCACCGGTTACTTCGCCCCGGAGAGCGAGAAAGAGCTAACCTCCATGCAGAAGATGGTCGGCCACGCGAAGTGGTTGCACGCTTTGGTTCAGCACGTCGCCGCGGTCGCGCCGAAGCGGAACTGAACGGTTGTCCTGTCGGTTTGCCCGTGCCAGGCTTTTGGTCCCGCGGGGCTGCGGCGCGCCGCCGGCGGAGTGTGCGAGGGGGATGGCGTGAGCAACTACCAGATCACAGACGATCTTTTGGCGAAGATCGCCGAAACGGCCGCCGCTGGAGAGCTTCCCCTGGTCGTCTTCGACCTGGACGGGACTCTTTACAGCAACTCGCCTCGTATCATTCGTATCCTTCACGAGTTCGCGCATCTGCACGCGGCCAGGTTGCCGCGGCTCTTCGCGACGGTCGACGCCCTGCCCGCCAAGGCGGTGCTCTACCGCGTGGACGACACCTTGCGGGCCGCCGGCGTCGATGACGCGGCGCTCTTGGAGACGGCCCATCGTTTCTGGCGCGAGCGCTTCTTCACCAACAAATACGTGCTCTATGACCTGCCGAACCCGGGCGCGGTCGAGTTCGCTCGTCTGGTGTGGGAGGCCGGCGCCGTACCGGTCTACCTGACGGGGCGCGACGCCCCGCGGATGCTGGTCGGCACCGTCGAGGCCCTGCAGCGCGACGGCTTCCCGGTTGGCACCGCTCGAACCCAGATGATCCTCAAGGAGGACGTCGAGCTCAGCGATGCCGACTACAAGGCCTCGACCGTCGCCTTTCTCGAGCGAATGGGGCGGGTCGTTGGCCTCTTCGACAACGAACCCGTGCTGTGCAACCTCTTCAAGCGCGCGTTCCCGGCCGCAACCATCGTCTGGCTCAAGAAGCCACATGCCCCGAACCCGCCGCCTCTGCAGGCCGGCGTCCTGACGGCGGGGGAGTTCGTAGACCTGCTGCCACGTCATGACCAGCCCGTAGCGATGGCCTGACGCTCCGTCGCCGCACGCTCGGGGGACGACAAGGCCGGCGCCTCGTCGAGGTCGATACCTCGGCGCGACGGCGATACCAAGGGCGCACGGTCGGCACGAAAGGCGGACAAGTCTCGCAATACTGTTAGGATCCACCGTCGGAGCCCATGCGGGCTCGCCGGACGGTTCATGAGCGCGCCGCACGCAACTCGTCGCTCGATCCGCCGGCGGCGAGTCGCCCTGCTGGGGGGTGGTGCCGTCGTGTTGGCGGTCCTCGTCGCGCTGATCGCCGACCAAGGGCTGCGACTCGCGGAGCGCCGGCTGGTCGAGTCGTTGCGCGCGCGGATCGCACCAAGCGGCTTCTCGCTGCAGGTGGAGGGCATGCACATCGGCCTCGACGGTCTCGCGTTGGTCACCGGCGTCGCGGTGAGCGTCGCAAACAACGAGCCGGCGGGTCGAGGTAGCGAGGCGGCCGCGCCATTGCTGGCACCATTGCTGCAGATCGGGCGCGCCGAGCTAAGATTCAGCCTCTTCGATGTACTTCGTGGCCTGCGGCGCCCGAGCGCCGTTCGCGCCGATGGCTTGCACGTCGACGTCGAGTTGGCCAATGGCCGACCGGAGGCCTGGCGGCGCCTGCTGGCCGCTGTGCGCCAACGACCGGCGCAGGCGAGCGACGACCCGAGCTCGCGCCAAGACGCGAGCACCTGGCCGTTCGTCGAGCTACGTGATGCGAGCCTTCGGGTTCATGGCAACGTGACCCTGGCTGACACACCGGCAGAGTTGATCCGGGTGGACGTTGCCGGCTTCGTCGACGTGGGCGAAGGCCGGGCGGACCTCAGCGGCCGAGTCAGGGGTTTCGGTGGTGAGCGGCTCCGGGTGACCGCGCGGCAACGCAACGCGGACGCAGGGTTGCGGGTGGAGTTCCAGCCTCCCCTCGTCGTGGGGGCTCCGGCCAGCGCCCTGCCGGCAGCGTGGGTCGCGCGTGCGGTTTCGGTCGTGGTGCCCGAGTTGGTCGTATCACTCCAAGGCGGGATAGAGGCCTTGCGGGCCAGCGTCCATGTCGATGGCGGTGCAGTGGCGACCGCTGAACGGGCCAGAGTCGCCATCAGCAGCGGTGGGCCCGCCACCCGATTCGAGGCCTTCGCCATCCAAGCGCGCTCCCCGGGAGGCGAACGCGCCAACATCGGCCACCTCGTCGCCGTTGGGGTGGGTGGCGACCAGGTGCAGCTCGACGCAGACGCGGTTCACCTCGACTTGGCAGGGGGGCAAGGTGAGGTCGCCGTCTCGAAGCTCTCAGCGTCCTGGATGGCGGCCGCGGCCGGCGCCGGCCCTCGG
>CALGHC010000724.1 GCA_937915965.1 uncultured Myxococcales bacterium | reverse complement strand
CCGCCGCCTTGCCGTGGCGGCCCATGTCGACCAGGCGCTCGATCAACCGGGTGCCAGCCAAGTCGCGAGCGCCGATGTAGCGGACGCTCTGGTCGATGGCGTGCTTGCCCAGCGTCAGGGTGACCTCGTCGAAGACCTGCAGCGGCGCTACCGCCATGCCTGCCTGTTTGGCTGCCCACTCGATCAGCGCCGGGTCGTGACCCTCGGCGACAAGCTGCGCGCCCTCGACGATGTAGCTCGAGAAGACGCGGCTGGTATAGAAGCCATAGCCATCATTGACGACGATCGGCAGCTTGCGGATCCGCTTGGCGAAGTCGAGGCACCGCGCAAGGGTCTCGGTCGACGTCCGCGCGCCCATGATGATCTCGATCAGCGGCATCTGCTCGACCGGCGAGAAGAAGTGCAGCCCAATGAAGCGATCGTCGTGGTGGGAGGCAACGGCGAGGTCTGTGATCGGGATCGCCGAGGTGTTGGAGGCCCAGATGCCGTTCGATGACAGCAACGGCTCGGTCTGGCGCGTCACCTCGTGCTTGACGTCGCGGTTCTCGACCACCGCCTCGATGATCAGGTCGCAGCCGTTCAGGTCACCGAGATCCAACGTGCCATGAATCCGTTCGAGGACTTCGGCGCGCGCCTCGGCGCTGAGGTGTTTGAGGCGCCGAGTCGCCTGGTTGGCGCAATGCGCCATGCCACGTTCGAGGGCGGTGGCGTCGATGTCCTTGAGGACGACGCGGTAGCCGGCCTGCGCGCTGATGAAGGCGAGGCCCGCACCCATCATGCCGGCGCCGAGGATCGCGACCCGCTCGATGCCGGCGTCGACCCCCAGCTCGCCGGTGGACGGCAGGCCTTCGTGGCGTTCGGCAGCGGTGCGATGAAACCAGCCCGTGCGGATCATGTCCTTGGCCTGTGCGCCGATCGCCAGCCGCACGAACGAGCGCGCCTCGAGCTCGCATGCCCGGTCAAAGTCGAGGCCGAGGCCCTCTTGGATGACGGCGAGCGCCTCCTTTGGGCCCTCGTAGACGCCCGCGGTCTTCTTCTGCAGCATCGCCGCCGCCACCATCACCAGGTTGCGGAAGTCCTCGCTGCCCGGGCGAGGCGGCGGAACCCGGCCACGCTTGTCGTCCCAAGGTTGACGTGCGCCCGGGTTGGCCGCGATCCAGGCGAGGGCCTGATCGCGCACCGCCTCGGCTGTCGGCGCGAGCGCGTCGACCAGGCCCGCCTCAAGCGCCTTGCTGGCGCGCAGCACCTTGCCCTGCAAGATGATATCGAGCGCAGCCTGTAGACCAATGCGGCGCGGCAGGCGCTGGGTGCCACCCGCCCCCGGGAACACGCCCAAGTTCACCTCGGGCAGGCCAACCTGCACGCGGTCGTTGGCGAGCACGACGCGGTAATGGCACGCCAACGCGAGCTCGTAGCCTCCGCCGAGCGCGGATCCGGTCAGGCACGCGACGACGGGTACGCCGGCAGTCTCGATCCCGCGATAGAGCGCCTGCAGGGCCTGGACCCGCGCGAGCAGCACGCTGGCGTCGGTCACGGCGTAGAGACCGTCGATGTCGGCACCCACACAGAAGTCCTTGTGGGCGCTGTCGATCACGATTCCCTGAAGGCCGTCAGTCGCCTTGGCGACCGCAAGGGCAGCTGCCAGCGCACCGACGAACGCGTCGTCGATCTTGTTGGCTCGGCCGGCCATCGCCAGCGTCAGGGTCGCGACCCCAGTGGTCGGGTCGAAGGACATGTTTACGTGTTCGGTCATCTTGGTGCTCCCGGCCGGACGCGTCCGGCGGTGGGGTCGTCGCGCCGTGACTCGGCGCGCAGGGACTTGGCGCGCAGGGACTCGGCGCGTCGTGACTCGGCGCTCAGGCCCGCTCGATGATGGTGGCGATCCCCATGCCGCCGCCGATACACAACGTCACGGCCGCCGCGGTCCGATCGCGCGCCTCGAGCTCGTCGAGGGCGGTACCCAGGAGCATCGCTCCGGTCGCGCCGAGCGGATGGCCCATGGCGATGGCGCCGCCGTTGACGTTGACCTTGTCGTGGGGCACGCCGAGATCGTCCATGAAAGCCAAGGGCACGACGGCGAACGCCTCGTTGACCTCGAAGAGGTCGACGTCGCCGACCTCCATGCCGGCTTTGGCGAGGGCTCGCTGGGTGGCTGGCACCGGTCCCTCGAGCATGATCAGTGGCTCTGTGCCGCAGACGGCGACGGAGCGGATGCGCGCCCGTGGTGTCCAGCCCATCGACGCCCCAAAAGCCTCACTGGCGACCAGGACGGCGGCGGCTCCATCGACGATCCCCGACGAGTTGCCGGCGCTGTGGATGTGGTTGATCCGCGGCACCTCGGGGTATTTTGCCCGTGTCAGCGCGTCGAGGCCGTAGGTGGTGCCGATCATCTCGAACGCGGGCGACAGACCGCCGAGCGAATCCATGGTCGTCTCGGGTCGCGGGTGCTCGTCGTGGTCGAGCAGCAGGAGGCCATTCGCGTCGCGCACGGCGACCAGCGAGCGGTCGAAGGCCCCGCGGGCGACGGCCGAGGCGCAGCGCTGCTGACTGGCCAGGGCGAAGGAGTCGACGTCTTCGCGACCGATACCGCGTCGCGTCGCGATCAGGTCGGCGCTGATGCCCTGGGGAACCGATCCACCGAGATTCCACTGGGTACGTGCGTCCCAGATCGCGCCGCCATCCGATCCCATCGCGACGCGGCTCATGCTCTCGACCCCGCCCGCGACGACGCAGTCGTACCAACCCGAAGCCACCATCGCGGCGGCGTGGTTGATTGCCTCAAGGCCGGAACCGCAGAAACGGTTGACCGTGACCCCTGCCACGTCGACGTCCCAGCCGGCCTCGAGCGCAGCGAATCGGGCGATACAGGCGCCCTGTTCGCCGGTCTGGGTGACGCAGCCGATGACGAGGTCCTCCACCGCAGCGGTGTCGAGGCCCATGCGGGCCTGCAGGGCACGCAGGACTCCGGCGAGCAGGTCGACCGGGCGGACGGTGTAGAGCGACCCGCTCTTGCGGCCCTTGCCGCGCGGTGTTCGAATCGCGTCGAAGATCATGGCGTTTGGCATTTGGCACTCCCGGCGATGGCGCAAAGGCGACGGCGCAGGCGCCGCGGCTCGGTGCGGCGCCGCAGACGCGGGCGAAGGGGACAATCGTTCGCTTGAACTGTCAACCGGCACAGCAGTCCCCAATCCACCGCTCCTGGCGCAACTCTTCGTTGTTGCGTCGGTTCGCTCCCTGCGGCGTTCACGAGTACGCCTCAGTCGCTCACCTCCTTACGCCTTGATTTGCATCCAGAATCGGCGGCCGGGGAGAATTCTGGTGGTGGATCCTGGCAGTCGCGTTGGCGCCCACGAGTCGAGAGCCTGGTCGGGGCTCCCGCCACGGCCGTCGCCACCGCGTTGCGCTGCCTCGCCCCGCCCCGCTGCCTTGCGCGGCTGCGCTGGGGTCCGTACGCTCCATGCCCCGATCGACCCGATACTGGACGACCCGATACTGGAGCCCCGCCATGACGCCGCGAACCCGTCTATTCCTCAGCGCTCAGCTCTCGCGGATGGCGCTAGTCGCGCTGATCGTCCTGCCGACCGCGTGCGGCGACAGCGAAGGCGAGGCGCCGAAGGACACCAAGCCAGACGGCGGGGTCACGGCCGATGGGGCCCTGACCGAGGGGGTCACCGACCAGGACGTCGCCGGTCAGGACGTCGCCGACGGTTGCGACGACATCGACTGCGACGACGGCGATCCCTGCACGGACGACGTCTGCATCAGCGGCGACTGCAAACAGATCAACAACAAGGCGCCGTGCGACGACGGTGACCCCTGCACTGGCGGCGACGCCTGCGCGGGCGGTAGCTGCAAGTCTGGCTCAAAGAACACGTGTGTTGACACCAGCAGCGATGGCGGCGTCAAGGACAGCGGCGGTGGCGGCTTCTGCAGCCAGGCGGGCGTGCGCTGCCCAGCGGAAGGCGAGCTGGTGATCACAGAGATCATGAGCGACCCCAAGGCTGTGAGCGACACAACCGGCGAGTGGTTCGAGGTCACGAACCTCACAGACGAGACGATCGACCTCACCGGTGTCGTCGTGCTCGGCAAGTACATCGAGTCGACGGGCAGCTGGGACATGGATCACACCATCGGCGAGCTGCAGATCGACCCATACCAAGCGCTTGTGTTCTTCCGCAGCAAGGATGTCAGCCTCAACGGTGGCGTCGACGCCGTAGGCTACGAGTACGCGGGCGTCTTCCTCACAGGAACGGACACGCTCGGCCTGATGAACCAGGACGGCGCGGTGATCGACGTGGTCAGTTGGAGCAGCGACAGCGGCTGGCCTGTCGTCGCCGGCTACTCAATGGCGCTCTCAGGAGACCTCTTTGACGCGGCCCTCAACGACGCGCCGAGCGCCTGGTGCGTGGGCCAGGACACGTTGGCTGGCGGCGACCACGGCAGCCCCGGCGTGCTCAACGCGGCTTGCCCGCCCTGCGGCAACGGCGTCACCGACGACGGCGAAGACTGCGACGACGGCAACATCGTCGGTGGGGACGGCTGCTCGGCCGTCTGCAGCGGCGAGGCGATGCCGGGCGATCTGGTCATCACCGAGCTGATGAGCAACCCCAAAGCCGTCGGTGACACGGTTGGCGAGTGGCTGGAGTTGTACAACGCCGCCACACCGACCCTCCTGCTTGATGGTTTGGTGCTCGAGATCGGCAGCAAGAAGCACACGATAGCCCCGGCGAGCGGCCACGTCGTCGTGCCAGGTGGCACCTATGTCGTTCTCGCACGCAACGCCTCTGTGACCGACAACGGTGGCATCGAGGTCGCCTACAGCTACGGCGGCATCGCGCTGGCGAACAGCACGACGACCGTGCGGCTGAGCCACCCGCTGTACGGCGTCATCGACGAGGTGACCTACGGCGACAAGGAGGCGGGCTGGCCGCCTGTACCGGACGGCAAGAGCCTCCAGCTCAGCGCCGAGGTGCTCGACGCTGCGACCAACGACGGCGGCGCCTGGTGGTGCGGTGCGTACTCGCCCTACGGCGCAGGCGACCTGGGCACGCCAGGATCTGCCAACGAGGTGTGCATCACGGACGACGACGGCGACCTTGTCGACGACGGGATCGACAACTGCCCCGGAGTCAAGAATCCCATCCAGTCCAACGGTGATGACGACCAATGGGGCGACGCATGTGACATCTGCCCGAGCGTGACCGACCCCGATCAGGCCGACTTCGACAAGGACGGCCTGGGTGACGCTTGCGACAACTGCCCGGAGGTCTCCAACAAGGGACAGGCGAACAACGACGCCGACAAATGGGGCAACGCCTGCGACAATTGCCCGAACAACGGCAATGACGACCAGCAGGACACCGACCAGAACGGTGTCGGCGACGTCTGCCAGCCGCCACCACCGGTCGTCTGCGGCGACGGCGAGGTGGGCAAGGGCGAGGCCTGCGATGACGGCGGCAAGGTCAACGGAGATGGCTGCAGCGCGACCTGCAAGAAAGAAAGTATCCCTTCGCCAACAGACATCGTGATCACGGAGATCATGGTCAATCCGGGACTCACGAAGGATCCGGATGGCGAGTGGGTCGAGCTCTACAACCCGACCACGGTCGATATCGATCTCAACGGCTGGTTGCTGCGCGTCAACGACAAGGATGTGCCGCTGGATACGGGCAGCAAGCCGCTGGTGATCGGGGCGGGGAAGTACGTCGTCCTGGCACGCGAGGCGACGCCGTCCCTCAACGGTGGCCTTGAGGCAGAGTTGGCGCCGACGGGGCTGAGTCTACCGAACTCTGGCACGCTGACGGTCGCGGTCGTGCACAAGGTCGCGGGCGTCATCGACAGCGTCACGATCGGGACGGTTGGTTGGTTCGCTCCACCCGACGGTGTCGCGCTGCAGCTTGCCGTCGACAAGTACGACGCCACAGCCAACGACGACCCGGGCAGCTGGTGCCTTTCCGCCAAGGCCTACGGGGTTGGCGACCACGGCACGCCGCACGGCATCAACCACGCTTGCAATCCGGACGGCGACGGCGACGGCATCTTCGATGGCCTCGACAATTGCCTGATGGTGGCAAACCCCACACAGAAGGACACCGACGGCGACGGTCTGGGCAACGCTTGCGAGACCAATATCTGCGGCAACAGCGAGCTCGAGGACGGCGAACAATGCGACGACGGCAACGTCATGCCAGGTGACGGCTGCACCCCGGACTGCGAGATCGGCAAGGTCTGGCCGCCCTTCTTCGCCGATGGTCTGGTGATCACCGAGTTCATGCCGAACCCAGCGACCGTGACCGACGCGGTGGGCGAGTGGGTCGAGCTGTACAATCCGGCGACGACCGACATCGACATCCGCGGCTACACGCTGATGGTGAACAACAAGGCGGTCGCCCTCGCGGACGGGGTCACGCCCGTGATTGTGCCCGGCGGCGGCTACGCGGTGCTGGGCCACAAAGCGGACCCGGGCGTCAACGGCGGCTTGACGGTCGTCGACGCGCTCGATGGCCTGTCGCTGTCCAACTCGGCGACCGTCACTCTGGCGATCGTTCACCCCAACGGCATCACAGTCGACCAGGTGACCTACAACGAGCCGGGCTGGCCAGCAGCGACCAGCGGCCGATCCCTCCAGGTCGACCTCGCCGCACACGCGACGGCCGCCAACGATGACGGCGGCGTGTGGTGCTATGGCGGCGCGGCCTACGGCGCGGGCGACTTCGGCACCCCCGGTTTGGCGAACGTCGCGTGCCAACCGGACGACGACGGCGACCACCTCCCCAACGCCTTCGACAACTGCCCTGCGGTCCCCAACTTGAACCAGGCAGACGGCGACGGCAACGGGATCGGCGACGCCTGCGATGCGCCACCGGCGCCCGAGTGCGGCAACAACAAGCTCGAGGACGGCGAACAATGCGATGACGGCAACAAGGAAGACGGCGATGGCTGCAGCGCGGCGTGCGTCACCGAGTCAAAGTGCGCCGTTCTCGCGGTTGGCGACCTGATCGTTACCGAGATCATGGCCCGCTCGCAGAGCGGCGGCGCAGACAATGGCGAGTGGTTCGAGGTTCACAATACGACCGACGAGACGATAGAGCTGTCGGGCTGTACGACGATCAAATACAAGACGCTGACGCACGATATCGACGGGGGCGGGCAGTCGGTGCCGATCGCCGGCAAGGGCTATCTGGTCATCGGCCGGAGCAAGGACGAAGCCGTCAATCACGGCACGCCAGTCGACTATGTCCAGACGAAGATCACCCTCTCGAACAGCGGCGGCGATCTGCGCATCTGGTCGGCTGGGGCCGAGATCGACGCTTTCGTCTACCCGTCGTCCAAGGTCTCGCTGGGCGTCTCGATGCAGGTGTCGGCGGACAAGGCCAACACCATCGACAACAGCGAGGCGGCGAACTGGTGCCTGTCGGTGGCGGACTATGGCGACGGCATGAAGGGAACGCCGGGGGCGATGAACGCGGACTGCGACTAGGCTGGCACCGAGGCTACATGTCCCAGAAGTAGTCCTTGTCGTCGAGCCCCACCGCGACCTCCTCGGCGACCTCGCCGAGGGCGGCCGTGTCGACGTGGGCGAGCGCGTCCTCGAGGTCATCAACGGCGTCACGCCACCAGCTCTCGCCACCGAACTGCGGCCAGGTCAGCGGAAAGATCGGATCGTGCCATCGCCGCGCCAGCCAGGCCGAGTAGGTCACGAAACGCAGGCCACGCAGCGGCTCGATCAGGTTGAGGGTGCGCCGATCGAAGGCGCGGAAGCGCTCGTAACCTTCGAGAAAGAGGGCGCGTCGTCGACGTGAGTCCACGTCGCGGCCGGGCAGCAGCAACCAGAGATCCTGGACGGGCGGACCGATGACCATGTCATCGAAGTCGAGCACATGCAGCACGCCCTCGCGCAGGATCAGGTTGCCGGCGTGCAGGTCGCCATGGATCGGCTGCAGGTCGACTCCCTCGAGGCGCGCGCGCAGCAGGTCGACCAGGGCGCGGGCCGCCCGGCCGTAGCGATCTCGCAACGGGGTGGGGATCAGCGTGCCAGAGAGCAGCCACTCGAGCGCCTCAAGAGTGCGGTCCGCGTCGAGGCGGCGCCGATGTTTGATATCGAGTCGTGCGCCGACGTTGTGGATGCGCGCGGCCAAGGCGCCGAGGCGCCCTGCGAGCTCGTCGTCGATCTCCTCGGGTGCGCGTCCGCCCCAGCGTTCGAAGAGGCAAAACAGGATGTGCCCCGCGCTCGCGACGGTGTCGCCATCGCCGAGGGCCAGCACGTTGCAGACCGGCACTTCGTCATCGGCCAACGCGGCCAGGAAAGCGTGCTCCTCGCGGATCTGTGCCGCCGTCCAACGCTCTGGGCGGTAGAACTTGGCGACCCTGCGGGTGCGGGCCTCGTCGGCCAGCTCGACCTCGTAGACGCGGTTCTCGAATGAGTTCAAGGCGTGGCATGCGTTGGTGCAGCGCAGCCCGGTCGCCTCGATCGCGTTGAGGACGGCGTCGGGGGTGAGGCCGAGGAAGAGGTCAGTTGCGTTGCGGTCGGGCATGTGGGCTGCAGCCGGGGCGCGGGTTGTGGCGGCAATCTGGTGTACGCGGCCCGGCGAAAAAACACCACTGCGCGCGCCGCGTGCAGGCGACGTGCGAGGGACGTGCGAGGTGCCAGCCATGTCGTTGGCGGGGTCAGCCATCCCCCCACTCTCGAATTTCGCTTGCGCCGGCACCCGTGCGGTCCGTACCCTCTTGTCCGCTTACGCGTGTGCGAACCGGCCCGGACTGTTTGGCCGCGAACTGCGACACGGACGCCAACCTGCTGCAACTTCGATAGTCGAGGACTCCCCATGAAGAACAATCGCAACCTCCTGGGCCGAATGCACGCCGCCGTTGCCGCGCTGCTGGCCGCATCGTTTGTGCCAGCCGCCGCCTTGGCTTGTGGCGGTTTCTTCTGCTTCACCCAGCCGATCGATCAGAGCGCTGAGCGCGTGCTCTACGTGCAGCAGGAAGGCAAGATCACCGTCCACATCCAGATCAGCTACACCGGCGACGACGACCAGTTCTCGTGGATCCTCCCGCTGATGAAGGTGCCCGACCTGGGTATCGGCTCCGACAGCGTCTTTCAGATTCTTGAGCAGACCACTTCGCCGAGCTTCAACCTGCAGTGGCAGAACGTGGATGGCTGCTACGGCTACTACGGCTGCCCGATGGCTGACTCCGGCAGCGGCGGCGGCGGTCCCGGCCAGGAAGGCGGCGGCGTCGAGGTCCTCAAGGAGCAGAAGGTCGGCCCCTACGACTCGGTGGTGATCAAGGGCGACAGCGGCGCTGCGTTGATCAAGTGGCTCGGCGACAACGGCTACCAACAGCCTGCCGAGACGGAGCCGCTCATCGATGTCTACGCCAAGCAGAGCTACGTCTTCCTCGCGCTGAAGCTGCAAAAGGACAAGGCCGCCGGCGACATCGCGCCGATTGTCGTCACCCTCGAGGAGATCGGACCTTGCCTGCCGATTCGTCTCACCAGGCTCGCCGCCACGCCAGACATGCCGATCGTCACCTGGACACTCGGCGACCACCGGGCGATCCCGAAGAACTTCCTGCACGTCGTGATCAATGACGCGGTCATCAACTGGCTGGAGCCTGGCTCGAACTACAAGACCGTCGTGAGCAAGGCCGTCGACCAGGCTTCGGGCCACGCCTTTACCACCGAATACGCCAAGAAGTTTGGCGACACCTTCAAGGACCGCTTCGCCTCAGGGAAGTGGATCCCGGCCGCGCTGGCCGGCATCAAGGATCCAGGGGCGTTCTTGCAAAAACTGCTGAACGACGGCTACCCCCGCACCAGCCAGATGCAGGAGCTGATCCGCAAGTACATCCCCAAGCCTGCCGAATTTGCCGAGGTGTCGGACAGCGAGTTCTACAACTGCATTCAAAACGGCGGCAGCTACGGCGACTGCCCGAAGTACATGGCCGCGGTCGCCAAGCAAGACTTCGACCCGGCGGCGTTCGCCAAGGACATCGCCGAGTTGGTCGTCAAGCCACTCGAAGAGGTTCAGGGCTTCTTTGACGAGTT
>CALGHC010000723.1 GCA_937915965.1 uncultured Myxococcales bacterium | reverse complement strand
CGTCGGCCGGCTGTGGTCACGCGACGCGGCCCGCACGCGTGCAGCCCTTGAGCCCTGGGTCGCCGACAGCAGCCTGTGGATCCGCCGCGCCGCCATCATCTCGCAGCTGCGAAAGCAGTTCGCCCGCGACGCCGACTTCCTCTTCGCCGCGTGCCTGCGCTGCGCCGACGAACGCGACTTCTTCATGCGCAAGGCGATCGGCTGGGCGCTTCGCGAATGCGCCAGACGCGACCCGGCGGCCGTGCGCGCCTTCCTCGATCTGCACGGCGCGAAGCTGTCGCCGCTCTCGCGCAAAGAGGCCGAGCGGGCCTTCGCGCCCGCCTCCGAGGGCTAGCCCGGGCTAGCTGCCGGCCACGTCGCGGCTGCGGAGCTTCAAAAGCCCTTGACCGTCAGCGGTTGCGTCGACCACGCCTCACCATCGCCGACCTCGCCGGCGCTATTGCCGCCCCAGCACCAGGCCTCCTGGGCGGCAGTGCGCGCGCAGGTGTGGGCGAAGCCGCCGACGGCCTCGACCACGCCGACGAGCCCGATGACCGGTGCGGGCTTGCCGCGCTGGATCGTCGTGCCGTCGCCCAGCTGCCCGGCGTAGTTGCTGCCCCAGCAGCTCATCGTGCCGCCCGCAAACAAGGCGCAGGTGTGATACACGCCGGCGAAGATGGCGGTGGCGTCGGCGATGCCCGCCACCTTGGCTGGCGTCTTGTGTTTGAGGTTGTCGCCGTCGCCGATGCCGATCTGTGCCTGGCTGTTGCTGCCCCAGCACCACACGCTGCCGTCGTCGCGGAGCGCGCAGGTGTGGTAGCCGCCCGCCGCGAGCGCTTCGACGTTGCCGATCCCTGGTATCAAGGTCGGCGTGGTCTTGTCCGTGGTGCCGCCGTCGCCGATCTGGCCGTAGCCGCCGTCCCCCCAGCACTTCAGCGTCTTGTCGGCGAGGATCGCGCAGGTGTGGTTCCAGCCGACCGCAAAGGCCGCGACGTCGGCGAGCCCAATCACCTCGACCGACTCGGTCCGCTCGGCCTTGGTGCCGTCGCCGATCTGACCGCTGTAGTTCTGGCCCCAACAGCGTAGCTTTCCGCCGGCCACCATCGCGCAGCCGTGGTCACCGCCGACCTGGACCTCGATGGCGCCGCTGAGGTCCTTGACCACTTGGGGCTGCAGGACGTCGACCTTGGTGCCGTCGCCGATCTGGCCGTAGCCGTTGTCGCCCCAGCAGCGCACGGTTGTATCGGCCAGCAAGGCGCAGGTGTGCTCGGAACCCCCGCTGATCGTGGTCGCCGACCCCAGACCGAGCACCTTCGTGGGCATCTGGCGGGACGTCTGGCTGCCGTCGCCCACGCAGCCGAAGTGGTTGCGGCCCCAGCAGCGCCCGGTGCCGTCGCCGAGGACCGCGCAGGTGTGAATCCCGCCGGCGGCGATGTCCTTCAGGCCGTCGAGTGCCGGCAGCAGCGTCGGTACGAGCTTGGTGCCCGTGGTCCCGGCGCCGAGCTGGCCCTTCTCGTTGCTGCCCCAGCACTGCACGCCGCCGCTCAGTCGCGCGGCGCAGCTGTGCACCTGGTTCACCGAGAGTTCGGTCGCGTCGGCGAGCTCCTTCACCGGCGTGGCCGCGGTCCTGGCGGTGGTCGTGCCGTCAGCGAGCTGACCGAGGCTATTTTGGCCCCAGCAGCGCACGCCGCCGCCGCTGACCACCGCACAGGTGTGGCCGATGCCAGCGGAGATCCGCGTGCCACCGCTCAGGCCGATGACCGGCGACGGCGCGACCGGCGTCTCTGTGTTGCCGACCCCCACCTGGCCCTTGGCGTTGTTGCCCCAGCAGCGCGCCGTGCCGCTCTTGAGCAGCGCGCAGGTGTGGTTGGCGCCCGCGGCTATCGCCTGCACGCTGCTGACGCCGACGACCGCCACCGAGGTCAGCGCCTGGTTGGTGGTGCCGTCGCCGAGCTGCTTGGAGGTGTTGTAACCCCAACAGCGCACCACCTCGCCGGCCACCAGCGCGCATGCGTGGTTCACCCCCGCGCTGATCTCGACGACGCCAGCGAGGTCCTTGACGACCACCGGCTTGTTGCTCGTCACCTTGGTCCCGTCGCCCAGCTGCCCCTGCGCGTTGTAGCCCCAGCAACGGGCGGTACCGTCTTCGAGCGCGACGCACATCGTCACGCCCATGATGGTGCCGATCGACTTCACCGGGCCGATGCCGGTGACCTGCACAGGCAGGACGCTGTCCTCGTTGTTGCCGACCCCAAGCTCGCCAAAGAGGTTGCGGCCCCAGCACCAGACGTTGCCGCTGACCAGCGCGCAGGTGTGGGCTGCCCCGGCCGCGACGCCGCTCGCCGCGCCGATGTCGAGTACCTCGGCGGCGGTGGCCCGTGATGTCTTGGTGCTGTCGCCGAGCTGGCCATGGGTGTTGTCGCCCCAGCAAAGGACCTTTCCCTCGCTCGTCAGCGCGCAGGCGTGGGCCCCGCCGGTGGCGATCGCCGTGACGGTCTCGCCCGCCTTGCAGGTCCCCTCGGCGCAGGTGCCGTCGGGGCAGGGCGTGCCGTCGAGCGGCGTGGCCGTGCAGCCGCCGATGACCGCGCAGGCGTCTTCGCTGCACGCGTTGCCATCGTCGCAGACCTTCGCCGCGCCCCCGCAATCGCCGGCGGCGCATACGTCATCCTCGGTGCAGGGGTTGCTGTCGTCGCACACGGCGGTGTTCGCGGCGTGAACGCAGCCCGTCTGGGCATCGCAGGAGTCGTCCGTGCAGACGTCGCTGTCGTCGCACTCCACTGGCGCGCCGCCCTGGCAGACGCCGTCTGCGCACGCTGCGGTGGCGGTGCATGCGTCGCCGTCGTCGCAGTCGCCGGTCGTCGGGCTCGCCTCGCAGCCGAGTCCAACGTCGCACGTATCCGCCGTGCAGTCGTTGCCGTCGTCGCACACAACCTGCTTGCCGCCGCCGCAGCTGCCGTTCAGGCACGCCTCGTCGCTGGTGCACGCGTCGTCATCGTTGCAGGTGACGGCGACTGGCAGCTGCATGCACGCCCCGTCGGCGGCGTTGCACAGCCCGACGGTACAGATGTTGTCGTCGCCGCAGTCCTTGGCGGCGAAGACGCACGCGCCCGCCTGGTCATCGCAGCTGTCCAAGGTGCACGGGTTGCCGTCGCTGCAAGCGCTCGCGGGCCACGCGCAGGCGCCCTCCTTGCACGTCCCTTTGCCCACGCAGGGTTTCGCGTCGCCGCAGGGTTGCCCGTCGCCAAACGGTGTCGGCTGGCACGCGCCGGTGTCGGCTTGACAGGTGTTCTTGGTGCACGGTCCATCGTCTGCGCTCGGGCAAACCACGACGCTGGCCTCGTTGAGCAGGCACTTGGGCGTCGCGCCCCCCTTGTCGCAGTAGTGCACGCCGGTGCAGGGGTCGCCGTCGTCGTGCTTGGCGCAGTCGGCGTCGATCTGACACGCGCAGACGCCAGCCCCTGGGCTGCATTCTCCGGCGATGCATGCGTCGTTGGCTGTGCACGGGTTGTCGTCGCTGCACTGTTTGCCGTCGACGAGGGCCTTGAGCTCACACGCGCCGTCGTCCGCTTTGCAGCCGTTCTTCAGACAGCCCGTGTCGTTGGTGGCCGAGCAGACCACCACCGAGGCCGGGTTGACGACGCAGGTGGGCACCTCGGCCGCCAGGTCACAGAAGAAGCCGCCGTTGCAGGCGTCGCCGTCGTCAAAGATGTCGCAATCTGCGCTCTTGGCACATGGGCAGATCACCGTCCCGCCGAGCTGACACACCCCGTCCAGACAGCCATCGTCGACCGTGCAGGGGTCGCCGTCGCTGCAGGTCGCGCCGTCGGCCAGATCGACCGCGGCGCAGACACCGGATTGTGGCTCGCAGGTGTTGTGGCGGCACGACGTATCGGCGAC
>CALGHC010000722.1 GCA_937915965.1 uncultured Myxococcales bacterium | reverse complement strand
CGATGGGATGGCGGGTGAACGAGCGTTTGCGCGTCGTCATGTTACCTCACAGGCGTCTTGGGACGAGCCAGGGCGCGAGGCTAGCCGGTGGCCGGGCCCAACGGCAAGGGTCGATCGTCGCGACCGCGCCCCTGTGCGGCCGCTGCCGGCGCTTCCGCCGCCGCGTCGATGGACAAGGCCCGGCCGATCGTCCCATTCTCGCGTCCGCCAACTTGCCGGTCTCGCCGAGACGACGGGACGCTGAACCCGGACCACCGGCCCAGACGGCCGCCGCCCTGGCCCAGGCCGGATCAGGAGATACGATGACAGCGCGCGATCGCAGCGGCCAGGAGCAACAAGGAGGTGGCAGGGATATCGCCCTGGTTGTGGTGGCGGCCCTCCTTGCCGGCTTCGGCCTCGCTGTGCTCGGCGGCTGCGGCGATGACTACTTCGTGCCGATGCCGGTCGATGCCGTCACAGATGCGGCGGCGATCGGAGATGGCGGAGCGGTGACTGATAGCGACGCGGCAGGCGGCAGCGACGCGACTGGGAAGCTCGATGGCGATGGTGCAACACACGACGCGGCAAGCACGGCAGACGCCGCCGCAGCCGCCGACGTAGGCGTCGATGTGGGCGCGGACACGGTGGCCGCGGACACCGTGGCTGCAGACACCCAGATCGGGCCGGGATGCGAGAGCGACGACGACTGCGCCAACTACGACCTGATCTGCCTGACCAATCGCTGCCTGGCGAGCGGGGTCTGCGCGATCGTCGCCGACGACGGCGACGCCTGTGACGATGGCAACGCCTGCACGCCGTCGAGCTTGTGCGCGGGCGGTGTCTGCGCCGCGCTGAGTGGCAACGGCAGCTGCGCCTGCACGACAGACACCGACTGCGCCGGCTTCGACGATGACGACGCGTGCAACGGCACGGTCCGCTGCCTGGGCGGCCAGTGCGCGGTCGATCCAGCCAGCCCAGTGGTCTGCCCGCCGGGGGGACCCGGGCCGTGCCTCGTGTGGGCCTGCGCGCCAGCGACGGGCGACTGCGTGGCGACGCCCGCTTGGGACGATCTGGGCTGCGACGACGGCGATCCCTGCTTGGAACAGCATTGCCAGGCCGGCAGCTGCGTCGCGACTCCCCAGGCCTGCGGCTGCGGCAGCGGCGGGGACTGTGCCGCGTACGACGACGGCAACCCCTGTCTGCGCCTGGCTTGCAACCAGACAACCGGCGACTGCGAGACCATCTACCTCGACCTGCGTCCCTGCGAGGATGGCGACCCGTGCACACAGGGCGACGTCTGTGTGGCCGGCGCCTGTGTCGCGACCGCGTCGGCGTGCGAATGCACCAGCCACGCCGACTGCGCCGGCCTCGACGACGGCAACCTCTGCAACGGGGTCGCTTGGTGCGACACAACAGCGTTCCCCTTCACGTGCAAGGTCTCGACGACGGCGACCGCCTGCGACACGTCCAAGGACCCAATCTGTCAGCAGACCAGCTGCGACCCGGCGACCGGCAGCTGTGTACTGGGGCCGGCAGCCGGCGCTTGTGACGACGGCAACTCGTGCACCGAGGGCGATGCGTGCGCGGACGGGATGTGCGCGCCAGGCAAGAACACCTGCACCTGCAAGACCGACGTCGACTGCGGCGCCTACGACCCCGGGCTGTGCACGCCGTCGCTGATCTGCGAGGCGGGCGGATGCGTCGCGGACCCGGCGCTGGGCCCGATCTGCCCGCCGGGCGACCAGGCGTGCGTGGGGATCGTCTGCAACGCGGCTACCGGCGCTTGCGATGCCGTCGTGGCCACCGACGGGGCGATATGTGACGACGGCAACGCGTGCTCGGGCCCCGACGCCTGCCTCGCCGGCAAGTGCAGCTCGTCGTCCTACACCTGCACCTGCGAGACCGCGGCCGACTGTGCGGCGCTCGGCCCCGATGACCTGTGTATGGGGCCGTTGCTGTGCGCTGCAGGCGTGTGCGTTCACGACCCAGCCGTGGCGGTGACCTGTGTCGCACCGACCAACCCGTGCCTCGCGTCGGCCTGCGAGTCGACGTCGGGCAAGTGCATCAACGTGCCGATCGAGGCGAAGCCGTGCGACGACGGCGACGCGTGCACCGGCGGTGACCACTGTAGCGGCGGCAAGTGCGCCGGTAGCAAGCAGCTGTGCCCCTGCAAGACGGCAGCGGACTGTGACGCCGTCGACGACGGCGACGTCTGCACCGGCACGCTGTTCTGCAACGCCGCGAAGGGCGGCTGTCAGGTCGCGCCGGGCTCGATTCCCCAATGCCCTCCCACGGACGCGGCGTGCATGGTCAGCGCCTGTGATCCCAAGGCAGGCTGCACCCTGGCGCCGGACGACAGCCTCTCGTGCGACGACGGCGTCGTATGCACGGCGACGGCCTGCAAGGGCGGCGACTGCGCGGCGGTCGGATCTTCATGCGAGTGCCAAAAGCACGCCGACTGCGCCGCCTTGGAGGACGGTGACCTCTGCAGCGGCAGCCTGTATTGCGACCGTTCCGCCGCCGACAACTGGAGCTGCGAGACGGCCCCCGCGACGGTCGTTCACTGCTGGGGCAAGGCCGACCTGCCCTGCAAGGTCTTCGCGTGCGACCCCAAGACGGCGGCCTGCGCTGCGCTCGACGCCGCCGACGGCGCCGCCTGCGACGGTGGCATGCCGGGGCTGGTGGGGACCTGCAAGGCGGGGACCTGCGAGAAGCAGCTCGTCGGCCCGGGGGCGTGCGCGACGGCGGCCGACTGCGCCAGCCAGGACGACGGCGATCTGTGCAACGGCACGTTCTACTGCGACGTCGCCCAGGCGACCTGCGTGCTCAACCCAGCGTCGGTGGTCGCTTGCCCGGCTGATGGCGACGGCAACGCGTGCACCGGCGTCGTGTGCGAGCCGAAGACTGGCGCGTGCGCACCGTCCTGGGTCGTCGGCGCGTGCGAGGATGGCGAGGCCTGCACAACGAACGCGTGCGACGAGGGGGCCTGCGTGGTCCTCGCCGACGTCTGCGGGTGCAAGAGCCACGCCGACTGCGCCGGCCAGGACAACGGCGATCTCTGTGACGGTGCGCCCTACTGCGACAAGAGCGCCTTGCCGTGGGCGTGCAAGACCGATCCGGCGTCCGTCGTCACCTGTGCCGGCGCCGACGCGAGCGGCTGCGTCGGCGAGATCTGCGAGCCGAAGACGGGGGCTTGCCTCATGAGCCTGCTCGACGGCGCCGCCTGCGATGACGGCACCATCTGCACCAGCAGCGCGTGCCAGGGCGGAGCTTGCGTGGCCACAGGCTCCACGTGCGGGTGTCAGGTCGACGCCGACTGCGCCGGAGAGGACGACGGCGACGTATGCAATGGCCGCTGGGTGTGCGACCGCAGCGGCCCACAGTGGGCGTGCAAGTTCGACCCGACGACCGTCGTGGCGTGTGCGACCGGCTCCGATCCCTGCGCGACCACCGCCTGTGACCCGCAGTCAGGTGCCTGCGAGGCGAAGCCGCTCGCCAACGGCGCGGCGTGCTCGAGTGGCGACCCTTGCCATCCCGGGACCTGCGCGGCGGGCGCTTGCAAACCACAAGTGGCCAGCGTCTGTGCGTGCAAGGACGACTCGGAGTGCGAGGCGAAGCTCGCCGGTGATGCGGCGTGCCGCGACGCGTTCTGCGACGCCGTGACCGGTCAGTGCGTGATCACCGCCAAGAAGGAGAACCAGCCCTGCGTGGGCGACCACGAGTGCGCCCAGTGGACCTGCCAGCAAGGAAGCTGCGCGATCGATGTCTTCCTGTGCGCTTGCGGCGCGCCGGAGCTGGGCATCGACTGCGGCAAGTACGAGGACGGCAACGCGTGCAACGGTACATTGTATTGCGACAAGTCCAAGCCGTCTGCGTGGCAGTGCCAGGTGGATCCGATGAGCGCGGTCTTGTGCCCGGCGGACGGCGGTCCGTGCAAGCCGATGGCCTGCGATCCGGCTACGGGGGGCTGCTCGGCGGGCCCCGTCAAGGCCAAGCAGGTCGTCTGCGACG
>CALGHC010000721.1 GCA_937915965.1 uncultured Myxococcales bacterium | reverse complement strand
AGCCTCGGCGGATGATTGACTCAGCAACTCGATCGGGCACCATTTTGGTCGCGCTCGCCGCCTCGCCGAATTGGTAGCGCAGGCCGAGCAGGCCCTTCCAGCGCAGCTTGCCGTCGTCGAGCTTGGTCGTCGCCGCGATGGTCGTGCCGGACATCGCGCAGCCCAGCGCGGAGCTCAGGTTCGCCGTGCAGCTGGGGTCGAAATAGGTGCGCGACGAGCCGGTCTGGCCCAGCAGCTCGGCGTGGACCTCGAACGAGTCGCCGAGCACGCGCGAGAACGCGCCGCCCACGCGGGGTTTGTCGCGGAAGGCGTCGTTGTAGAGGTGGCTCCAGAAGGCGAAGAGCTGCACGTCGGTATCGGCGATCAGCGCGTAGATCCGGGCTCCGAGCACGAAGTGGGCGTCGTCGTCGCGGCCGTCCGATGCTTGATTGCCGTCGGCGTCGTAGCCCAGCGCTGGCTGCGTGTCGGGGTACCAGACGAGGCCCGACGGGATGCCGCCGGATTGGCGCGTCGTCTTGCCGGCGCCGATCAGGCTGAGCGAGAACCGCTCGTATTGGCCTTCGAGCCGGGCCATCCACGAGCCCGAGCGCTGCTGCGTCGGGTCGGTGGGGTCCTTTGGCGGGTTGAACAGGTCGGTGGGGTTCCAGGCCAGGCCCGGGCCCCAGACGACGCGCTTCTTGCCCAGCGTCAGGTTCCAGCGGTCGCCAAAGCGCAGCAGCGTGTACAGCTCGCTGACGAACGCGCCCGGCCGCGCGCTGGCGACGTCGTGGTTGCCGACGTCGGTCCGCTGGCCCGTGCCGTCGTCGCCGTAAAAGAACCCGCCGCGCGCCCAGATCCACGAGACGTCGCCGTAGACACGCGCTCGGTCGCGGAAGTCGAGCTTCACCTGCAGGTTGGCTTCGGTGAGGTTCGCGAGGTGCGGCGTATCGTTCGCCGGCAACAGACGGGTGACGCGGGCGTAGCCGCCGGTGGTGCGGCTGTCGATCCAGCCTTGCATCGACGTTTTGAGCCAGGGTTCGCCGAGGCCGAGCCCGAGATCCCCAGCGCCATCGCCGCTGCGGGGCGGCAAATCCGGGTCGATCGCCGGTTCTTCGGCCCGTGGCGGCATGTCCGTGTCGATCTCCGGCTCGGACGGCGCCTGGGTCGGCGAGGCCGCGCTGGCGGCGTCGGCCGCGGGCTGCGCCGTCGCGAGGCTGGCGAAGAGCGACAGCGTCGTCAGCGTCGTCAGCGTCGTCAGCAACGCGCAAGTCAGGGCTGCGGCAGGTCTGGTTCGCATGGTGTCGTCGGCAGTCCAGGGAGGAAGGAGGTGTGAACGGGCAGGGAGCGACCTACCCGGGCGCAATCAGACCCAGCGCTACTTGCCGAGGTCGTCGAGCACAAAGCGCGACGCCGGCGGGTCGACCTTGGTCGTCATCGCCTCCCACGCCATCACCGAGTAGCGCTTTACGTTGATCATGTTGCGCATCACGATTTTGCCCGGGCGCATCAGGCCGCCGAAGTCCTTGTGGCCGCTGAATTCCGCCTTGCGCAGCAGCTTGCCGCTGCCGCCGTAGTACTCGCCGACGACGGGCTGCAGGTCGGCCTTGCGCATCCACAGGCGCACTTTGTCGTACGACGCGTTCTTGGTCTTGGCCGTCAGGTCGACGCAATAGGCCTCGGCGGTCGCGCAGGCGGCCGAGAGCACGGCGTCGTAGTCCTTCTCGTAGTTCACGCGCAGCACGTCGGCGTTGTTGAAGTCGCCGCCCTGGAACGAGTCGCGGTTGGCCAGGCGCACGGCGCGCTTGAGGTTGGGCATGTAGACCCAGAGGTTGTCGCCGACGCGCAGCATCTCTTG
Organism: uncultured Myxococcales bacterium; assembly: GCA_937915965.1. Lineage (GTDB taxonomy): Bacteria > Myxococcota_A > UBA9042 > UBA9042 > UBA9042 > CALGHC01. The sequence goes on along the minus strand of CALGHC010000721.1, from coordinate 58 downwards.
GCCAGCGACCGAAGAGGGCGCCTTGAACCAGATGCGGAACTTCTCGTCGCCCTTCTTG
>CALGHC010000720.1 GCA_937915965.1 uncultured Myxococcales bacterium | reverse complement strand
CGTCGCCGCACTTGCCGCAGGTGCCGCCGCAGCCATCGTCACCACAGGCCTTGCCGCCGCACTTGGGCTGGCACTTGTCGGTGCAATTGCCGTCGCTGCCGCAGTGGGGCTTGTCGCCGGCGCAGGTGCCGCAGGTGCCGCCGCAGCCGTCGCCGCCGCAGGTCTTGCCGGCGCACGATGGGCTACAGGCGCAGATGCTGGCGTCCTGGCAGCAGGTGCCGAGCGCCGCGCACTTGGCAGTGCACGAGCAACCGGAAGGCGCCTTGCTGCCGCAGTAGCCTTTGCAGGAGTACGGGTCGGTGGCCGGGCCATCGGGCGCACACGTGCCGCCCTGGCAGGACGACGCGGACGGGCAGGTGCCGCAGCTGCCACCGCAGCCGTCGGAACCGCACTCGGCCTGCTTGCAGGCCAGGGGCTTGGGCTGGCACGCGTTGACGCACTGCCCAGCGTCACACCCCTCGTCGCCCGCGCAAGCGCCGCACAGGCCGCCGCAGCCGTCGGAACCGCACGCCTTGCCGGTGCACTCGGGCGTGCAGGCCTTGCACGTGCCGTCCGCGGCGCAGAGGGCGCCGGGGCCGCAGCCGCTGACCAGCAGCTTGGGGTTGGCGCAATCGGGGTCGGGCACGCCACAGCCGCAGTCGCAGGCGTCCCAGGCGGCGTAGGTGGACTTGGCGCAGGTCCAGCCGACGGGCACCAGGTCGACGCACTTGCCCTTGTCGTCGCACTTCTGGTCCAGGGCGCAGCCGCCCAGCGGCAGGCTCGCGTCCTGGCAGTCCGGGTCGGGCGCGCCACAACCGCAGTCGCAGGCGTCGCCGACCGCGTACCACGAGGCGTCGCAGGACCAGCCCTTGGGGAAGCAGTGACCGGAGGCGGCACAGTCCTGGCCAACAGCGCAGCTACCGCAGGTCCCACCGCAGCTGTCGTCGCCACAGTTCTTGCCCAGACAAGCGGGCACGCACTCGGCCTGACAGCTCCCGGTCAGCCCGTCGCAGAAGGGCGCCCCGGGGTCACTGCACTTGCCGCAGGTGCCACCACAGCCGTTGGCACCGCAGCTTTTGCCGACGCACTGAGGAATGCAGGGGTCGCTGGTGCCGGTGGTCTCAGCGGCGTCGAGCACGGCCCCGTCGGCTGCGGCGTCGACCTGAGCGATGTCCGACAGGTCGGCGTCGGCCAGATCCGCGTCAGCTGCAGCGTCAGCATTCGCGTCATCGACCGTGATGTCTGCGGGAACCGTGTCGCTGTCGGCCACGCCAGCGTCCGTCTCCGATGTCGTGCCGTCGGCCTCGACCGGCTCGCACACCCCGTCGTGCAGCGCCGTGCCTGGTCCGCAGGCGGTGGCCGCGGCGGTGGGCACGCACTTGCCGGCCTTTTCGACCGTGCCATCGCCACAGGCGAGCGGATCGTCGCTACAGCCGACCAGCAGCACCAGGGTCGCCAGCGAGGCCCACTTGACCGACGGGGTGCTGCGGAACCTCTCGATCTCTTTGCGCCATGAGGTCGGGTGCGTGATCATGGTTTGTCTTCCCCTTCGGCCACCAACTTAAACGGCGGCGCCACCCGACCCGGCTCGAGGAAATTGAGCAGCGTCTCCCGCACCTTGGCCGAACTCTCTCGCTCCAGGGCCTGCTTGAGGTCGTCCCGCAGGCCCGGGGCGTCCAGCGCCCACACGGTCATCGTGTGGGCCGCAGCGGTGCGCACCAGCTCGCTGCGGTCGCTGAACAGCGCCTTGGCGACCAACGGGCGCAAGTGCTCGGCGCCAAGAAAGCGCGCCGCCCGCACCAGGTTGTCGCGCACGTGAATTGAGTCGTCGTCGCGCATCGCTGCCATCATGGCCGGGCCGACGGCCACCGGATCCTGCCAGCGCAGCGCCAGCGCCGCCGCCAGGCGTACGCGCTCACGCTCGTCTTTCAGCGCGTCGAGCAGGATCGGCAGCACGGCCGGCGAGGCGGTGTTGCCGAGGGCGGAGAGCCAGCGCGCCACCGCCCCGGTCGTGATGGTGGCGTCCGCGACGCCGTGGGTCCGCGAGCCGCCGCGTTGTGGGTCGGTCGCCTGCATAGTTGCGTCGCGAAGCGCCTTGGCGTGCGCGGCCATGCGGGCGGCCTCGGCGGCGGCCGCGTCCTGGTCCTCTGCGCGCTTGACGGCGGCTCCCAGGGTCAACGCGGCCTGACTGCCGAAGGCCGGGTCGCGCTTGCCGTATGCCATTCGGGCCAAGGCCTGCTGAAACTCCGCCGTCGGGTGGGGGACAAAGACCGCGCCCGCCAGAACGGTCTGGCGCCGCGCCTGGGGCTGCTCCGGATCCGCCGCCAGGTCTGTGAGCGCGCGCTGCGCAGGCCCCGAGTCGGCCCGAACCAGCGCCTCCACCAGCGTCCGCTCGACGCCCTCGTCGCCGACGCCGGCGCGCAACCTGGCGGCCACCTCGCCGACCAGCTTCTCGTCAAGGCGCAGCTTGCGGGCGAGCTCGTTCGCCACCAGGGCGCGGTCGTGGGGGCTGTGCGCGGCGACTGCGACCTTTGCCGCCCGCATCAGCTCGGCGAGGGAAGCGCGGGTCTCGGGCAGCCGCGCCGTTGCCGCAGCCGCTTGGGCGTCGAAGCGCTGCATCCGGGCCAGATCCACCTCAGCAACCCAGCTCGGGTCGGCGGTCCCGTTCCGCTCCAAGCGAACGGTGACCTGGAACGTCGCGCGCCGATCCCCGCCGCCCTGGCCGATGCCGACCGCGCCTTTTTGCTGGAACGCCAGGGTCCGCAACGTCGAACCGGCGAACTCGAATGTTGTCGTAGAGGCGACGTTGTAGCCCGGCGCGTGCCCTGCCCCGCGGGCAAGGTCGGCGGCGTCGGCCGTCGCGTCCTTGCTGTACACGCCGGCGCGCACCCGCCGATAGTTCGCCCGATAGACTCCGTTTGTGTCGCGCTCCTCCGCCTGCCAACCGGCGGCCTCGGCCCCCTTCGGGCGGACGAACTGCATCGCCGACGCCACGGCGGCCCACAACCCGCGGGTCGCCACCGACGTCTGTGGCGCCAGTTGCACCGCTTCGCTGCGGCCGTCGCCATCGAGCGCAACCACCAGGGGCAGCTGCAGCTCCTCGGCCGCCTTGTCGCTGGGGAAGCTGAGGGTCTTGCGTGCTGCCTCATCCAGGTTGAGGTGGGCGTCGCGCAGCCGGAGCGCCAGCTGCCGCCCGTCCCCCTGGCCCAGCTCGGCCACCTCCAACGAGCCGGTCAACTCGACACTGAGGCTGGTGCGACCGCCCGCCCGATCCGGCGCGGCGAAGTTCAGCACATAGTGCAGCGCGTAGCGGTCGGCCCCATGGGGCTGTTTGGACCGGGCCGATGCAGCCTGGGCAGCGGCGGCGTCAGGCGCGGGCGCCTGGCTCGACGCTGGCGAGGTCAGCGTACCGTCCAGCGGCGGCGTCGGACGCGGCCATTGGGTGAGGAACAGGATCAGACCCACCGAGCCCAGGGCGACGGCGGCCAATGCGTTGCGAGTCGAAGCCTTCATCGCATGTGCTCCTATTGGTTCGCCGTCTTGTGTTGCAGGTCGACCTTGCGGCTCATCAGCTCGGCCTGGTCCAGGGTCCAGGCAAACTTCAAGCCCTCGAACTCGAACAGGCCCAACTCGTAGGAGACCGAGAACCAGCCGATGCCGGCCTCCGCGAACGCGCTCAACGCGATCTTGAGGATCGTCAACTCCACACCAACGCTGCGGACATACTTTACAGTCATGAGGTTCTGCACCTTGTTTTGGCCGGCTTTCTTCAGCTCGTCCGAAGCCGTCTCGTCCATGGCCTGGATGATCTGCAACGCCCACTTCACCGGGAAGGCGAGGCTGACGATGGTGATGGCCGCCTTGACCCCGGCGAACAGGTTGACGGGGCCGACGCTGCCGCCGACGCCGCCCTTGACGTTGAGGCTGACGCCGATGCTCGGGGTCACCGAGATGGACGGCTCGTTGGTGTCCGAGTCGACACCGGCGCCAACCGAGAGGCAGGCGTCGATGGTCACGCCCGCCTCGATGGTGATCGGCACCGGCCCGACGAAGACCACCTGCTTGTAGCAGAGCGGCCCTTTCTCGCTGAATTTCTTGAGCTTGGTGCCCTTGTACGGGTCCTCCTCACAGCCGCCCGGCGACGGGTAGCAGATGCCGATCGAGGGCAACGGCAGGCCGAAGTCCGCCGGGTTCGGCAGCTTGACGTCACACGGGGTGGGCGGGGGCTGGTACTCGCCGTCCTGCCAGCTCGCCCCCTTGCACGCGCCGACCGGGCTCGGCGGGTCTGGCACGGCGAAGCCCATCAACAGGATCTGGGAAGACACAGTGGTGCTGTCGTCGTCGAGCTTGCCGCTCATCAGCGTCGACAGGCCGAAGATCTCGGTGCTGGATCCGAACAGGTGCAGGTCGTGGGTGTTCTTCGCCTTGATGCTGTACTCGCGCTTCTGCGGGTCGGTCGGCGCGCCGTTGGGGGCGGGTTTCTTCTTGAATTCGCTGACCGTGCTGTTGGTCTGCACCAGGTCGATGGCGCCGACCGAGCTGTCACCGTCCTGCTTGTCGGCCTTGTTGGCGTACTGGCCCTCCTCGAGGCGGCCGTAGCCCGTCTCGCAGATGTGCGTGTCGCGGGCACAGAAGTAGCTGCGGCAGCTGTCGTCGGCGAGGCTCGCGTCGATGCCTTCGGGCGGGCACGGTGTGCCGTTCGGGAACTGGTTGGGCATGCAGATCTTGTAGTTGTCCTTGCGGTCGTAGAAGGGCGAGGTGTCGTCGCCGATGGTCGGCTTCATGCAGTCGATCAACGACAGCATCTTGTGG
>CALGHC010000719.1 GCA_937915965.1 uncultured Myxococcales bacterium | reverse complement strand
GCTGGCGCTCGCGAACGGTGCGGGCAAAGTAGACGACACCGCACAGGCCGCACCAGAAGGCGACGAGGTGCGCGCCAACGTGCGCAGGCTCGCTGTAGAACGGTGCGGTCAACGCGCCGTGCCCGCCCGCGTGCAAGATGCCGCCGAAGTGGATCGGGTGGTGCGGCAACCAGCCGACGAACTCGGTGAGGACGATGCCACCGTGGATGACGGCAGCGGCGCCAGCGAGGGCCCACGCGGGCCGCCGCGGCAGGAGGATCGCGCCAAGCGCCATGTGAAACGCGAAGAAGATGACGAAGGGGTTCTCGGAGCCCCCGGCGAGGTGCATCAGCACGGACAGCGCCACGAGATCGATGAGGAGTTGCCCGAAGACCACCTCGACCCACGCCGGGATCGCCGCCTCACGACGTGCCCTGCGCGTCAGCGCGGCCCACGCGAGGTTGAGCGTGGCGACCACCGCCGCCACCAGCAGCAGCGGCGCGGCGGACTCGATGATGTCCAGCTCGGCCGCCACGAGCGACGCGACGGAGACCGCGACCATCGCCAGCCAGCGCAGCCGCACCAGCCATTCGAGGTCGGCGATGCTGACGTACTGGCTCACCAGCGAGCCGCCAGCCGGTCCGGTGAGGATGTCGCGCGACGGCTCCGACTCAAAGCGTGGAAATGGCATGGTGGCGCCTCCCTTGCCAGCAAGAAAGGCCGCAGCGAGCGGATCCGGGCGGCAAATCGAGCCGAGGCGGAGGCGGGCAGCGACGGAAAGCTCGAATCATCCGAGCTTCTTGCCCATTGCAGACCTTGACATGCGCTTTGGGCGAATCCAGTCGTCAGCCCCTGACAACGACCTGTGCGCAGCGCGTCAGAGCGCCCCCTGCCAGGTCGCGCCATCGCAGTAGACCAGCTTCTTGACGACCGGATCGAAGGCGATATGCCCGGCATCCGATCCAGAGCAGGGAATCTTCGAGGTGTCGAGCTGCTCGAGCCTGACCCCTGTGGCCGTGCTGCCGGTCAGGTCGAGACCACCGCTGACGGAGAGCTTGCCGTTGATGGTCCCACCCGACTTCTGCACGAAGGCATTGGTGACGGACGCCGCCAGCTCGTCGAGGCCGACGCAGCCCGTGCAAGCCAGGTCCCCAGCTGCGCCGCCCTTGACGCCCTGACTCGTCCCCGCGTAGGCGAAACCGACCTTGGCCGCGGTGACGCTGCCGCCTCCCAGCATGCCCTCCTTGATGCAACCGACACAGGCCACGGCTCCGGCCCACTCGGCGTAGTAGGCGTACGGCACCGCCGCAAGCGGGGTGCGGGCCAGCTCCGGATCAGACCCGATCTTGATGCCCAACCACAGCGACTTCTGCATGCCGAACAGTGTGGGCGACGGGCCGCCGCCGCCGGCATCGAGATCGATGGCGAACCACGAGGCTTTGACGCTCACGCTGAACGGGCCCTTGGTCCACGCCGCCTGTTCGCCGGACTCGGCGACGTACAGGCCCAGCGTGACCTCGTACTCCCCATCAGCCGCGGGACCGCCGCTGAGGTTCGTCAGCCTACCTTCGACGACGAGCGGCGCGGTCGCTGCGCCAGCGCTCGCTGCCCAGCACGACACCGCGGCCACCGCCGCGACCACCCCAAGCCTGTCCACGTTCATCATCCCGTACTCCTTTGGCCGCGCATCCTGCGGCCCCGACCTGTGCCACGTCGCTCGGCCAGGACACGCGGCCCCAGCGGGCGCGTCCCCGCCTCCGTTCGTGCCTACCGCAACCACGACCAGATCACAGACCGCTTGGCGTCACTGACCTTGCCGACGACCGCCGCGCCGCTCGTCACGTGCACGCCGAGTTTTTCGGTCTGGCCCCTCGTCACCGACCACGCGAAGTGCGCCCGCACGACTGCCTGCTTGCAACCCTCGTCGGTCTGGCCGTCGCAGTCGTCGTCGACGCCGTCGCAAGCCTCGGTCTCGCTCGGCACGACCTCGCCGGCGCAGGTGTCGAGCAACACGCCGCCGCTGCAGCTGAACGTGCCGCCGGTGCACAGACCCTTTTCGTGGCTCTCGGGCGAACCGGTGTAGCAGGCGACCTGACCTGGGGCGGCAGCGTTCGTGCACCCCAACTCCGCGTTGCAGGCGTCGGCGGTGCAGATGTTGTCGTCGTCGCAATCCGTCGGGCCGCCCGCCTTGCACGTCTCGGCCTCGCAGAAGTCGCCCTGGGTGCAGGCGTCGCCGTCGTCGCAGCCGCCGTCGACCTGGACGTGTTTGCAGCCCACCTGCACATCGCATTCATCTACTGTGCACACGAGGCCGTTGTCGCACTTCGACTGCGTCGGCGTGCCGGCGCACTCGCCTTGCGCGCAGGTGTCCGCCAAGGTGCAGCCGACGCCGTCGTCGCAAGCCGATGTGTTCCAGGCGTGTTCGCAGCCAGAGCCCTTTTTGCAGACGTCGTCCGTGCAGACATCGCCGTCGTCGCAATCGAGGCTCTGCGAGCCCTGGCACTGCTTGTCCGCGCAGGCGTCGACCGTGGTGCAGGCGTCGCCGTCGACGCAGGTCGCGGCGTTGGCCAGGGATACGCAGCCCAGGGCCGGGTCGCAGGCGTCGTCGGTGCAGGGGTTCGCGTCGTCGCAGGACGCCGGGGCGTAGCCGCAGCCCTCGCCCGGCTCGCAACCGTCGTCCGTGCACGGGTCCGCGTCATCACAATCGATCTCAACGCCGCCGCAGATCCCCAGGGCGCACGCGTCGAGGTGGGTACACAGATCGCCGTCGTCACAGGCGGCGACGCTGGCTTCGTGCACGCAAGCGCCGGCGTCGCAGGCGTCGTTCGTGCAGACATCACCGTCGTCGCAGTCGAGCGCCTCTCCGGCCACGCACAACCCGCCGCTGCACACGTCAGCGGGCGTACAGGGGTCGCCGTCGCTGCAGGTCGCGGCGTTGGCGAGCGCGACACAGCCACTGTCGGGCGCGCAGCTGTCGTCCGTGCAGGCGTCACCGTCGTCGCAGACCGGCGCCGCCGAGCCGACGCACAGCGTCTCGGCACAGACGTCGAGGGTCGTGCAGGCGTCGCCGTCGTCGCAGCTGGCGCCCTGATTGGCGCTCGCCGCGCACACTCCCTGGGCGGGAATGCAACCATATGCCACGCACGGGTCGCCTTGCTGGCAGACCACGACGGTCGCCGGGTTCCACTTGCACTGCGGCTGCTTGCCGCCCTTGTCGCAGTACCAGGTGCCGTTGCACAGGTTGCCGTCGTCGACCGCGGCGCAGTCGCCATCGTCGATGCACGGGCACACCACCGTCGCGCCCTGCTGGCAGACGCCAGCGCCGTCGCAGGCGTCGTTGGCGGTGCACGGTTCGCCGTCATCGCACGGCTTGCCGGCGCCGACGGCGGCCACGGCGCAGGTGCCCTCTTTGGGCAGACAGACGTTCTTGCTGCAGGACGTGTCGTCGACCGTCACGCAGTTCACTGCCGTTGCTGGGTTGACCTCGCACGCGCCCTTCTGCTTGTTGCAGTACATCGACCCGTTGCACAGGTCGCCATCGTCGCTGGCGGCGCAATCGGCGTTCTCGACGCAAGCGCAGGTGTTGACCAGGTCGACGTCGCCGCACACGCCCTGACCATCGCAGACCTCTCCGGGCGTGCAGGGGTTGCCGTCGTCGCAGGTGGTCCCGGCGGGAGCGAACGCCGCGCCACAGGCGCCCGTCTTTGTCTCAC
>CALGHC010000718.1 GCA_937915965.1 uncultured Myxococcales bacterium | reverse complement strand
GAGAATCGTTTTCAGAATGATCAGCAGCGGCACCGCGAGCAGCGCGCCAGCCGTTGCCGCCCGCCGGCGTCGCGGCGTCGCGATGCTGGTCATGGCGCGACGCCGCGACGCCGGCTGTGGATGAACGTCCGGCGGGCCTTGGCGAAGGCGATTATCTCACCCGTCCTGTCGATATACTCGTGATTTTTTGAGCGCTTGCGCCAGTCTGCCAGCAGATCCGGCTGCGCCACACACACCAGGGCATCGATGCGCGCCTGCAGATCGGCGACGTTCAAGGCGCGCTCCTCGAGCGTGCCTAGCCACTCCTCAAAGCGGGACCGCCACGCGGGTACCATCAGCACGCGGTCGATCAACTGGTTGTAGTAGCCGTGGGTGGAGACCTGCTCGCCGACGTCGATGGGCTCCTGCGTGAAGATCTGCTCGTCAAGCACGTCACCGGCCTCCGTCCAGATGTGGCCATAGCTGAGATCGAGGTCCCAGGCGAGCATCTCCCACCGATCATCCCAAGCCTTGGGGTCGCGGTAGAGATAGTAGTTCTTGCGAACATGATCCTTGTTCTGGATCACGGCCATGACGGCGATGTAGAGCAGCACGTCGTCGCGGCGAACGTGCTGGTCGAGATTGGCCTCGAATTCGGCCGGCGGCAGCTGCAGCGTGCCCTCGATGAGCTCGATGAGATCGCTCCAGGAGTAGGGGCCCCCGTGCTTGTCGTAGATCGCAGCGTACTTCTCGACGCTGTCGAGCGGCGTCAGGTTGCCACCGGGGCTCGCGACCTCCTTGTGCGGCGCTGCTTCGTAGAGGCTGCCCAATGGGCTGCGGTCGCGCTTATCAAGGTACACGCTGTCGATCCGCTCGACGTGGCTCATGACGCCGTAGAAGGCATGGTTGAGGCGCAGATGTACAAACTCGGCGTTTGGCGCGGGCAGCCAAGTCTCGCGCCGGATCAGGTCGAAGGCCAGCCGGTTGCGCAGCATCGTCTTGTCGTTCCACTCGGCGCGCAAAATATGCTTGCGCGCGCCGTCGATAAGGGCACCGTCCTTGGGCAGGTTGATGCGCAACGACTTCTTGGGGAACTCGCGGCTGGTGCCGCCGTGCAGGCGCACTTCGCCCGCGCGGCTGGCGCCATCGACGATGAGTTTGATCGGGATGTAGGAGGATTCGTTGGGGGTCGCGATCAGGCCCTGAAAATCCTTGTAGTTGAGTTCGACCTCCCAGACGGGCAGCTTGGTCTGGTAGGCGATGACCTCAGCCCAGCCGGCACGACCGTCGCCCAAAGTGGCCGTCAGCGTGTACTTGCCGGCCACGGGCAGTCGCACGAGGACCTCGCCGTAGCCGCCGTCGAACTTGTCGTTGATCGCCAAGATCTCGGCGTCGGGCGAGATCACAACAACAAGGGGCCCCTTGGCCTGACCGTCGGTATCGTCCGATCCGGGCTTCTGAACGCGGATCTCGACCCGCTCCACGACACCGACGGGCTGCAACTTGGCGGAAAACGAAATCTCCACACCGCTGGCCTCGTCCTCGATGGCCGGCAGGGCGAACTCTTTGGCCCAAGGCTCGCAAGCCGCCGGCAACGCACCGGGCGCGGGCCAGGCGCCGCCGCTGTCCCAGCCAAATGTCTCAGCGGACGCCACGTCGGCGCCGAGGCCATCGACCAACGCTGCATCACCCACCGGAATGTCGCCTGTTGCAGCGTCGACGAGGGCGCCACCGTCGACCTCGCCGGCGCCGCTCTCGCCCGTTGAGCAGCCAAGCACAGAGGCACACAGGACCACAATGGACGCGGCCAGCCAGATCGCGTCCGGGGGGGAGAGGGCTGACGGGACGGCGCGCAACCTGTTCATCCGGCGAACCGTATCCGATGGACGGCACCATTGCCACAAGTCAGGCGGACAGATAGAACCAGACCTGTTGCCCCGGCACCGGACGCACAGGAGGAGAGACATGACCCCATCGTCCGCGATCGCTCGGCTGGGCTCCGGCCTGCTTCGAACCACCGCGGTCGCCGCGTGCGTTGTCGCCGTCGCCGCGCTCACCGCTGGCTGTGGGAGGAGCAAGCAGCGCGAGCGCCCACGCGACCGCGAACAGCCGCTTCAAGCTGATCTCGGCAACACCCTGGTCCAAGCGATCACGGGCAAACGCAGCGCGCCGGTCACGGCGCAGGTGGTCGAGATCGTCGAGAGTGGTGCGTTCACGGTGTTGCGGCTCGCCGACGAGTCAACTCGGGCGATGGTCGTCACACCCGCCGTCTCGGTCGCTCCAGACGACTCCGTGACGATCCGCGATTTTGAGGTCGTGCGGAGCTTCCAAGCGCGACCGGGTGGGCGGCGCTATGATGTGGTCCTGCTCGCTGCCCACATCAGCGGCAAGAGCGTGCGCCTGCGGCCCTTTGTCGAGGCGGTGCACGATCCGGGGCCCGGTTTGCCGCCGGGGCATCCGCCCCTGCCCGAACGCGCCACCGTCGACGTCATCACGATCCGCGATGGTCAGGTCGTCATCGAGACGGTCACCGGCATCGAAAAGGCCGACCAGGCTATCGTCGAGATCGTCGGCAATCGGGAGGCCTTCCGAGACCGATTCGTCAAGGTCCGCGGCAAGGCCGTGCAGGTCGTCACGAGCCTGGGCAGGACCTGGGTGCGCCTACGCGACGGCAGCGCCCGCGGCGAACAGGGCGAGCTGATGGTGACGACCGACGTCGACGTACAAGCCGGCGATATCCTCCTGGTCGAGGGGACCATCGGCATCGACCGCGATTACGGCGTCGGCGCCCACTACGTCGCCCTGCTCGAGGCGGCGACGCTGACCGTCGAGCCGGGCCCGCAGCCTTTCGACCCGCGGCTGTAGCGCCGCCCCCCCGTTCGTTTAAGGACCCGCGGCAGCAGCCGCGTTGACCCCGGAGTCGACATGGCCCGCCATCTCTTCGTCATCGACCCGCTGCCGAAGCTCTCGCTGCAGCAGGATTCGTCGATTGGTCTGATGGACGCGGCCCGCAGCGGTGGCGACGATTGCTGGTCGTGCGACACCGACGGTCTTTTTGCCCACAGCGGCGGCGGCTTCGCGCGCTGCCAGCCCGCGCACATCCACGTCGATACCGACCGGTTCGAGCTGGGCGCGGCCGAGGTGCACGCGCTCGGCCACTTCGACGTCGTGTGGATGCGCAAAGATCCGCCATTCGACCTGAACTACATCGCCGCAACCTGGGTGCTCGAGCTCGCCCCCCCGCCCACCCGGGTGGTCAATCGCCCGCGATCCCTGCGCGACTGGAACGAAAAGGCGAGTCTCCTGAAGTTCCCCGAGCTGTGCCCACCCAGCACGCTGGTGCGCGACATGGACGAGGTTCGCCGCTTTCAGGCTGACGTCGGCGGCGCGATCGTGATCAAGCCGCTGGGCTTCTCGGGTGGCGCGGGGATCGTCGCGCTGCTGCCCGGCGACCTCAACAGCCGCTCGCTCATTGAGATGTCGACGCACTCCGGCAGGGACTTCATCCTGGTGCAGAAGTATCTGCCGGCCGTGCGAGATGGTGACCTGCGCGTGATCCTGATCGACGGCGTCGCCCGAGGCTCGCTGCTGCGCGTGCCCCCGCCCGACGATCTACGCGGGAACATCCACGTCGGTGCTCGGCTGGAGCTCGGCGTGCTCGGACCCGACGAACAACGCGTCTGCGATGCCCTGAAGGAGCCGCTGCGCGCCGCAGGGCTGCTATTTGTCGGAATTGACCTGATCGGCGGGCTGTTGACCGAGATCAACATCACCAGCCCGACCGGCATCCGCGAGATCTGCGCCCTGGGAGGGCCGGATCTGGCCAACGAACTGCTGCGCTCGGCGACCGGCGCTCCCGCCTGAGCGAACCCGATCGTCAGCCCTCAAGCTTGCCCGCAAGGTCGAAGAGCGACCGTGCGATCTCTGCGTCGCGTGAGTGGGTCTTCTCGAGGGTCGCGCTGGCAGCGTCTCGCTCGGCCGAGACCTCTTCGAGCGCGGCACGGGCCTCTTCAAGCGCCGCGCGGGCCTCATCGCGCGCCTCCTGAGCTTCGACGAGGCGCCCCTGCAGCCCCTCGGCCATCGCCTCGGCGACGGCGACACCGGCAGTCGCCTCGGCGAGCTGGTGTTCCCAGTCGCGCGACTTTGCGTCGTCACCGGGATTCGCCTCAAGGGCGGTAATGCGATCGCGCAGCCGCTCGTTGTCCGCCTCGAGCTCGACGATGAGCGAGCGAGCCTCCTGCAGCCGGCCGATGATGCCTGTGAGTTCATCGAGATCGCTGCTCATCATCTGCGAACCGCTGGCGTGGTGGCGATGGCCGCCGGCGGGCACGGGGGCCGAATCGCCCCGCTCCGTCGCGACCGCCACAATGGCCGTCGGCGCGTCGCGCAGCGTGTCTGCGGCAAAGGCCTCATCAAAGGAGACATCGTCAACGAGGCCCGATGGGGCCGCGCCGTCCTCCTCGACCGCCTCGCCGTCGACCTCCTCAAGCATCTCGCTGTCGAGCTCCTCGAGCGGCTCAGCCTCAAGCGCTTCAAGCGGCTCGCCGTCGAGCGCCTCGACCGCTTCAGCGCCCACTTCGTCAAGCTCGTCGCCGTCGAGCTCCACGAGTGCGTCGCCGTCGAGTTCCTCGACCGCCTCGCCGTCGAGCTCCTCGACCGCCTCGCCGTCAAGTTCCTCAACCGCCTCCGAGCTGATCTCGACGAGCGCGTCGCCGTCGAGCTCCTCGACCGCCTCCGAGCCGATCTCGACGAGCGCGTCGCCGCCAATCTCTTCGATCAGGTCATCCTCGACGACGTCTGCGGCCGAGATCTCCTCGATGTCCGTGGCCGTGATGATGTCGATTGGCTCAAACGCCTCCATCTCGTCGTCTTCCTCGACGTCGTCGATCAAATCGTCGTCATCAATCGCCTCGAATTCTTCGACGCTCTCGACTTCCTCGTCGGCGCCGATGTCGTCCAACACCTCGATCCCGCCAATTTCCTCAAGGGACTCAAGCACGTCGCCGCGGCCGGCGGCGGCGTCGGCGGCGTCACCGCTCATGCGGGCGCGCATCTCGTCGATGTCCATCAAGACCGTCGCGACCTCTTCTGTGCTGGCACGACCGGCGCTGATCTCCTCGACGTCGACGTCGATCTCCTCGATGCCTTCGGCGTCGTCGTCACCGGTGAGTTCTTCGAGCAGTTGCTCGACGGCAGGCCGGAGGTCCTGATTGATCCGCGACTGCATGATGTATCGATCGGCCTGAAAACGACCCTTGAGATGGCGCTTGACGTCTTCGCGCTGATCATCGCGGTACACGACGATGAGACCGAGCTCCTTGAGTCCTGCGTCGCGACGGATCGTCGTGACCACCGCCAGACCGCGGCGCAGGGTCGGCCCCAACACCATCAGGGCGACAGGACGATCAGCGAGCAGGGCCATCGCCCGCTCCATCGAATCGACGACCTCGAGTTGGGCACCCTCGGGCAGCGTGCGCTTCAGGCTCCGGCTCAAGACCTTGGTGGTCCCGACAAGCACGATGTGGCTTTCAGTCATCACGGCTCCTTGGAGGCGCGCGCAGGTGCGCAGATGCCGGGCGCATTTCACGCGACCGGAGCGCAGGGGTCAAGTCCGGTGGGCCGAGTCGGATCCGAGCGCCCGTCCTTGCGTGCACCCGCCCTTGCGTGGCCCGCCCTTGCATGCGATCGGATCCGCGCCACAATGATGGGCCACGTCACCCCTGCCTTCGCCAATCTTCCAGGAGAGAGCATGACCCCGCCCCGATCGCGACCGTTCGCCCTCGCGATCTCGCTCGCCCTCGTTTCACTCGCCGCGCTCGGCGCGCTCGGCGCGTGCAGCGGTGTGCAAGACGCCCAGTCCTCGGCCTCGGACCCGGTGGGACCGGCCACGGCCCCTCGGGACGAGGGCGGCCACGGTCACGGCCACCGCCACCGCCACCACCACAGCTTCAGCGACGCTGCCCAGTGGTCCGAAGTCTTCGAGTCGGCGGATCGAGACGCTTGGCAGAAGGGCGAAGCTGTGGTCGCGGCGTTGGGGCTGCGCGGCGACGAGCGGATGGCTGACATCGGCGCGGCCACTGGCTATTTCCCTGTGCGGTTTGCCGTCGCGCTGCCCAAGGGTCGCATCTACGCGATCGACGTCGAGCCGGGCATGGTCGCGTGGCTCAAGCGGCGCGCAGAGGAAGAGCGCCTCGGTCAGATCAAGGCCGTCCTGGCCCAGCCCGACAATCCGATGATCCCCGAGCCGGTCGACCTCGTCTTCGTGTGCAACACCTACCACCACATCGGCAACCGCACGGCATACTTCGAGCGCGTGCGGCAGCTGATCAAGCCGGGGGGGCGGTTGGTGATCGTCGACTTCAAAAAGGAGCCGACGCCCTTCGGACCCCCACTCGAAATGCGCATCGCCCCCGACGCGATCGCGGCAGAGTTGGAGGCGGCCGGCTACCAACTCAAGCGCCGCGAAGACACACTCCTGCCCTACCAGCACCTGCTGATCTTTGAGGTCGCGTCACAGCCCGTCGCGCCGTGACGCAGTGAAACCGTCGACCGACCTTCATCAAGCGCCGGTCGCGGTCTGTGGCGCAGGAGGCGCGGGCGCCGCGAGAGGCGCGGGCGGCACGGGCGGCGGGACGAG
>CALGHC010000717.1 GCA_937915965.1 uncultured Myxococcales bacterium | reverse complement strand
AGCTGGAACGGTCGTCGGTCCGCCGTCGCTGCCCGCGTCGACCTCGGTGGTTCCACCGACGCACTTGCCTTCAGCGCTGCAGATCGCGCCGCCGGTGCAGACGCCGCAGGTGCCCTCGCACTGGTCGTCGCCGCACTCCTTGTCGGTGCACTTGGGCTCGCAGGCGGCGGTGCCGCCGCACTTCGCTTCGATGTCAGCGCAGCAGTCACCGAATCCGGCGCACTCGTCGTCGCAGTAGCAGCCGCTCTTGGCCTGACCACCGCAGTTGCCTTCGCAGGAGTCGTCGCCGGGGGTGGTGGTGCCACCGCCGCCGCAGGTGGCCTCGAAGTCCTGGCAACAATCCTCGAACTGCGCGCAAGCGTCATCGCAGTTGCAGGGCCAGTTGTTGTCGAACTGGCCGCACTTGTTGGCTGCGCCGCCCTTGCCCGCGTCGGAGCACAGGCCCTTGGTCGGGTCGTTGCAAGCCTTCCAGCCGCAGATCTGGATCGCGTTGAAGACGTCGTAGTCGGCCTGCGCGGTGCTGAGCTTCTCGGCGCAAGCGTCCATCGCCTCGCCGGCCTTGAGGCACTTGGCGAGGGCGTCGCAGCCCGCGTTGGCCTTGCATGCGTCGATTTCGGCGCCGCATTTGTCATCCCAGCAGGGGTTGACCGTGTAGTCTCCGCCGCTGCTGGTGACGTCGGTGGGTGGATCGACGGCGTCGCCGCCCGCGTCACTGGTCGCGGTCGCGTCTTGGGAGACATCGGTCGGGCCGGCATCGTTCTCGGCCCAGGCATTGCCCGCAACCAAGGTCAGGGCAAGGGTACAAATCGTTAGGGTAATTCGCTTGTTCATCAGGTCGTGCTCCTCTTTCGCGACGCCGCGCACGCGGCCGACAGGTCGCGCACACTACCCGATTGTCCCGCAGTGGTGCAACAATTCAGATGGCATTTAGGACGTGCAGAGGCGCAGTTGCCTCGCGGGGACCGTAGAGGCCCGCCCAGGAGCCCGCAGAGTCCCGCCCAGGAGCCCGCAGAGTCCCGCCCAGGAGCCCGCGGAGGCCCGTCCGTGGAGCCCGCGGAATCCGGACTGGCCGTCGAAGCCGGCCGCCGTCTGCGCCTGCAAGCCGACCGCCGTCTACGGCATCAAGGCGCGCAGATCCCCAAGCAGCTGCCACGCCTCCTGTAGCGCGTTGTCGGGGTCGTCCGCGTCGGCCAGCGCGTCGCTCTGCGTTCCGACAAACGCCTGCGTCGCGTCGATGATCTGCGCTGCCTCGGCCGGGTGGCCACCGTGGAAGCGGCCGACCGCTTTGCGCATCCCAAGCCCGGCCTGAAGGAGCGCGAATGAACGGCGGACGATCGGGCTGGCAAAGTAGGCGAGGCCGCCGTCGGCGATCTGGACAAGGCCTGGGACCTGTACGGGCACTTCGTGCTCGTGGGTGGCGCCGGTCGCGGCGAGTCGGTAGCCGTAGTGGACCTTGGCCAGCGTCAACTGCGCCCACTGGCCGACGGTCATGCCGGCAGGCGCGCTCAGGCGGAGCATCAGCATGCCATTCGAGTGGGCGGCGTGCAGGGACGCGAGGCCGGTCTTGGTGCCGCCGCCGGTATCCTCCGGGGTCGGCTGGCCGTCGACGCCTCCCGCTGTCGCGTCGATCGCACCCTGCGCGTCTGCGCCGGTGCTGCCGTTGCCGTCGTCATCGAGGCTGCGGACGGCGTAGCCACCCGTGACCGCTGTCAGCTCGAAGCCATAGAACTCCGGCGAGTGGAAGCCGTCGGCGAGCTCGAAGCGCAGCCACAGCGAGTCAACCACCGGCGGCAACAGCGTGAGGATCTCGCTGGCGACCCGTGCGGGCAGGGTGGCGAGGTCGCCGACGGTGATCGCCGCGCCGCCGTTGCCAGCCATCTCAAGCAACAGTGCCGCGTCGGCGTCGGCGCCGATGGCGACGGTCGAGATCGTCGTGCCCTGCGCCGCCGCGCTCGCGGCCATCGCGACGATGGCCTGGGGATCGGTGTTGCCGACGGTCGGCGCGCCGTCGCTGAACAGCAGCAAGTGGCGGCTGTCGTAGCCGCTCGGCGCGTCGGCGACCTGCGCGAGGCCGAGGGCGAGACCAGCGGCGAGGTTGGTGCCGCCGCCTGCGACCAGAGCGTCGATGGCGGCGTGCACAGAAGGCAGGGTCGTGGCGTCGAGGGTGTCCGGGCCCCAGCGCACCTCGGCCTCGGCCCCAAACGCGACAAGGGTGAAGACGGTCGCTTCGGGCATGGCGCCAGCGAGGTCGCGCAGAGTCGCTCGCAGCCGCTCGATGCGCTCGCCGTGCATCGAACCCGAGCGGTCGACGACCACAGTCATGGCCACCTTCTTGACCAGCAGCTCGTCGGCGGTCAGCGCGCTGTTGAAGCCGATCTGGATGGCGATCTCAGGCGCCGCGGTCGAGTCGGCCGTGAACAGACCGGCGAGAGCGTGCAGGTCGATCGGGCGTTGTTCTGACGCCGCCGGCAGCTTGGTGTCGTGTTCGTTGAGCCAGCCCTCGATCGTCATCTGGTCCGCGCCCGGCACGGTCCCCAGGGAGATGAGATAGCGAAATAGCGCGATGTCCTGTGCCCCGCCCGGCTTGAGGCCGATCGACGCGTTGTCGTCGCTGTCGCCGCCGCTGTCGGGACCGCCTGGAAACGGGACGTCGGACTCGGCCGTTCCCGCGTCGGCGAAGCCAACCGGGCCCCCACCTCCGCCGTCTGCCTCGTCGCTGCCGCCCTTGTCGGTGCCGTTGGTCGACCCAGCGTCGGCGGTGATCCACGACGACTCATCCCCGATCGCGACGGCCGCCGTCGCGCTATCCGCGTTGGATGCGCAGCCCGAGGCGAGCGAGGCCAGACCAGCGATGCAGACCGCTGTGAACACGCCGGCGAGCCGGAGCCCGACGAGGTCGGTGGGGCGCCGAGCCGCTGCTCTGGTCGACTCGCTGCCGATGGTCGATATCATCTTTCTGCCTCCACGCTCGGCGCCGCCTGGACGATTACCGAACCACTGCCGCACTACCTGGACTAGCTAGAGCACGAAACGTGCCAAGGCAGAGGAGCTCGCAGCAGCGCGTTCAGGTCGTCTCGGTCCGCGTCTGTCGTTGAAATACTAAACCTGTCGTTGAAATACTAAACACTGTGTCGAAATACTAAACACTGTGTCGAGAAAACCATCTGGCGCCGGGCCGATCCTAGCGCAGCCAGACCGCACCGGAGTCCCAGATGATGCCCTCGTCCTGCGGCCCGTATTCGGTCGCGCGGATCTGGAAGGTCGACTGCGGCCCAGCGAGGGTGATCAGCCTGTCGTATGTTTGCGACGCTCCGTTGCTGAACTCGAAGTTGACCGGGTTGGCCGACACCAGCGCGAGCGGAGGCCCGATGCAGAACGAACCCTGCCACTGCAGGCTGTAACAGTTGGTGAACGCGTCGAAGGTGTCGCTCGGTCCGGCCGTGTAGCCCGTCAGCTTGAAACCGACCAGGCGCATCTCGTTGTAGGTCGGCCAGTTGATCGTCACCTGGCTGGCTGCGCACATGTGGTTGTCGCCGGGCGCACCATTGAATCCGTCCCACGAGCGCCACTCGGTCTCGGTCAGCACGCACATACCGGCGGTTGGCTGCAGGTTGGTCATGGTCATCAGCGCAAACGCCTGCGCGTTGTCGATCACCATCCAGCCACCGCCGAACTGGCTCATTTCGCAGTAGACCTGGTAGGCCGCACCGCTGCCCTCTCCGTCCGGGTCGATCCACAGCTCGCCGCTGGGCAATCCGGGCGACTTGGTGTGGATGTCGAGGCACGACACCCCCGGGTTGACGTCGCTGCCCGGCGAGCACTGGCCGTTGATGCAGATGCCGACGTCGCCGCACTGCGAACCGTCGGGCGCGTTGGCATGGTTGCAGCCCGTGGCTGGGACACAGGCGTCGACGGTGCATGCGTTGCTGTCGTCGCAGTCGACCTTGCTGCCAACGCACGCGCCGCCGGTGCAGGCGTCGCCGCTTGTGCACGCGCTGCCGTCATCGCAAGCGCCGCCCGCCGGCACCGTTTTGCATTGGCCGGTGGCACCGTCGCAGAAGTCGCTGGTGCAGCTGTTGCCATCGTCGCAGACCTTGCCCACGCCCTTGCAGATGCCGCCATCGCTGCAAGCGTCGTCTTCGCTGCACGGGTTGCCGTCATCGCAGGGTTGGCCGACCGCGAACTGGTTGCTGCACAGGCCGGTGTCGAGGTCGCAGGCGTCGAGGGTGCAGACGTTGCCGTCGTCGCATTCGCTCTGCTGCTGGCAGCAGCCGGGCTCGCCGACGTATTGGCACTGACCGCCGCCGTTGGGCCGTCGACAGACGAAGCAGCTGTCGACCTGATTGGTGCAGATGTCGTTCCACGTGCCCGCGGCCCACATCTGCACGACGTCTTCGGGGGCGCCGCAGCACGAGTCACAGTTGTTTGGTTCGCCATCCGCCCAGTTGGCGTAGCCCAGGGCGCTGCCGTCCGTCCACTGGTGCTTGCCCTCCACAGCCATGTCCTGCAGGCCGATCCAAAGCGTCGAGCCAGCGCCGCAGCCGATGTTCGCGACGGCCCGCACGAAGGCGTTCTCGTTGGACGAGGCGACGCTGGTCAGCTCGCCGCCCCAAGCGATGCACGCGTCGCGCGCGCCGAACCAGGTCACCGTCTGCGTGAACGCGCGGTAGCAGAATCCGCCAACGCTGTTGCCATCACAGGCAAGAGACATGCAGGTGTCGACCGTGCACGCGCTGCCGTCGTCGCATGCGCCGGCGTCGGCGCAGCAGCCGGGGATCGTCTGGGTCTGGCAGCCCGGCCCCGCGCAGGAGTCGAAGGTGCACGGGTCGCCGTCGTCGCAGACCTTGGCCGTGCCGCCGCCGCATACGCCCTTCTGGCACGACTCCGAGACCGTGCACGCGTCGCCATCGTCGCATGCGTCGCCGTCTCCCTTGACGAGGGTGGCGCATTGCCCATCGTTCGAGTCGCAGTAGGTCAGCTCGCAGGGCCCGTCGCCCGAGGGGTCGCAGTCGGGGATCGTCGCCGGGTCGATGACGCATTGGTTCGCGCTGCACACATGCGTGCCGCTGCACAGGTCCTCGTCGTACTTGGCGCAGTCGGCGTCTCCCTTGCAGTCACAGGCACCGGAGCCCTTGCAGTCGCCCTGGTCGCAGGCGTCCTTGACGGTGCAGGTGTCGCCATCGTCGCACGGCGCGCCGTCATCGAACTTCTCCTGGCAGCCGACGGCGGGGTCACAGAACCGGATGACGCAAGCGTCGCTGGGGCCGCAATCGACGACCTCGCCGGTGCAGTCGCCGCCCGCGCAGCTGTCCTTTGCGGTGCAATCGTTGCCATCCTGGCAGGGGCCGCCGTCGGGCGTCGCGACGATCGCGCACTGGCCGGTCGCGGCCACGCACACGGCCGCTTCGCAGGGTCCGGTCGGGACGCCGCTGCAGTCGACTACGGTTGTGGGGTCGCTCTGGCAACTGCCAGCCACGCAGATCGGCGTGCCATTGCACAGGTCGCCGTCGTCGACACAGTCCGCGTCGACCTGGCAGCCGCAGATGACGACGCCCGACGCGCAGACGCCGCCGGCGCAGAGGTCGGGATCGGTGCAGTCGTCGCCGTCATCGCACGGCAGGCCATCGTCCGGGCTGGCCGTGCAGCCGACGACCGGGTCGCAGCTGTCCTTGGTGCACGGGTTGAGGTCGTCGCAGACCGTCGACGCCGTGCCGTTGCACTTGCCGCCGATGCAGATGTCGCTGGTCGTGCACGGGTCGCCATCGTCGCAGCTGCCCGGCGCCGGTGTGTGCTGGCAGCCGGCGAAGTCGAGGCAGGCGTCAAGGGTGCAGCCGTTGTCATCGTCGCAGCTCACCGGTAGCCCCTTGCAGATGCCACCGTCGCTGCAGATCTCGCCGGTCGTGCATTGGCTGCCGTCGTCACAGGGCTGGCCGACGAGGGGCTTGGTCACGCAGCCGCTCTGCGCGGAGCAGCCGTCGGCCGTGCAGGGGTTGCCGTCGTCGCACAAGAGCGGCGCGCCCGGCTGGCAGCCGCCACCGGATGGGCCGATGCCGCAAGCGTCGCCATCGGTACAAGCGCTGCCATCGTCGCAAGGTGCGCCAAAGTCGATGCCGTGGGTGCAGCCCACCTGGGCGCTACACGCGTCCTTGGTGCAGGGGTTGTTGTCCTCGCATGCGGCTGGGTTGGGTACGCTCTGGCAGCCCTGGCCCGGGTTGCAGACGTCGGTGGTGCAGACCACGCCGTCGCTGCAGTCGAGCGTCAGGCCGATGCAGAAACCGATTGTGCAGATGTCGCCGGCCGTGCAGACGTTGCCGTCGTCGCAAGGCGAGCCCGGCGGCGAGGGCTGCGGGATGCACTGCCCGGTGGCCGCAACGCAGGTCGTCGCCACGCAAGCGCCGTCACCCGAGGTGTCACAGGCGATGACGCTGCCCGGCTTGGTCTTGCACTGTCCGCCCTGGCACGACGGCACGCCGTTGCACAGATCGCCGTCGTCCTGGCAGTCGCCGTCGTTGCTGCAGAAGCAGGTGTTGCCGAAACCGGTGCACTGCCCGCCCAAGCAGAACGAGACGATCGTACACGGGTCGCCATCGTCGCAGGTGAGCTGGCCCTGGGTTGGCTTGTAGGTGCAGCCCTGGCTCGCGCTGCACGAGTCCGTGGTGCACGGGTTGTTGTCGTTGCACGTCACGGATTGCTTGAGGCACAGGCCGTTGGCGCAGAACTCGTTGCTGGTGCACGCGTCGTTGTCGGGGCACGCCGAACCGTTCGGCTTGTTCGACTGCACGCACTGGCCGCTGGCTGGCTGGCAGACGTTCTGCGCGCAGGTGCTCGGCGGCACGGGGCAGCTCACCGTCGTCGATGGGTCGGCCTTGCACTGTCCGGCCTGGCAGGTCGGGACGCCGTTGCACAGGTCGCCATCGTCGAAGGGCAGGCAGTCGCTGTCGACCTTGCACTGACAGACGTTGAACCCCGGTTTGCAGACGCCAGCGCTGCATTGGTCGCCCTGGGTGCAGTCGTCGCCGTCGCTGCATGCGCCGGACTTGGGGATCTGGTTGCAGGTGCCCTTGCCGTCGCAGCTGGCCGTGGTGCATGGGTCGCCGTTGTCGACGCAGCCGCTGGTGCCGGCACAAACGCCGGAGGTACATGTG
>CALGHC010000716.1 GCA_937915965.1 uncultured Myxococcales bacterium | reverse complement strand
GCCGCCTACTTCCTCGGCGTGCGCTGCGCCAGGTCCTTCCCTTAGGCCCTTCTTTCCTTCTTCCCTTGTGGTTTTGGTGTATTCGCGGGGCTGCATGTCACGCATGTAGCCGGCCAGGCGCGCGGCGCGCGAGGCGTAGCCGCGTGGCGAGGCGCTGGTCGGCGGGGTGGTCTCGAAGCGCTGGGTTCTGGGAGTGGTAGGGGTCCAGGGGCCATGCCCCTGGTCGCGTAGCGACTCGCGTCTCACGATCGCGCGCGAAGACGGCGGCTGCGGGGCGCGCTAACGCGTCTATCGGGCTGCAGAGGCCCCCAGGGGCCTCCGACCAGTGTCGGCTCGAGGAAGAGGCCCTGGCGCGAGCCGACGCCCCTCGACCTGGGTGACGCAGGCGTGCTGCCGCCGCCTGGAGCCGACCTCGTCGGGCCGCCGGCCGCCCAACTTGACTTGCGGTCGCTGGTCGGTACGCCGGCCGCCCGTCTGGCCGCCTCATCATGAGCCAGCCGCCCCGGGGCCTGCAAACAGAGCGCCGGCGATGTAGCGGCCCTGTCGAAGCCCGCCAGCAACGGCGGCTGCTTGGCCAAGAGGCGCCGTGGTCGCGCCGACGACCGTCCTAGTCGTCGGCCTCCGCGACTTCATCGACGTCCTGCCCGTCGCCCCCAGCAGCCAACCTCGCGATCAACGCCTCTACGAATGCTCGATCGGTGACGGATAGGCCTTCGAACGCGGCCAGAAGCCAATCTCCAGTCCCACTGGCGTCGCCCGGGGCGACCGGGTCGTGAGGTACATCTCGAGCCACCGCCGCCTGGGGGACCACGAGCGTGCGTGGTCCCGCACGCCCACCGCCTGACCGCCAGCGGGCCGCCACTCGGGGCCGGCGACGCGCCGGTGCACCTTCGCTGCCGGCAGCGACTGCGGCTTCGGCTTCGGGGGGGCCCTGGCCGACGGACATGGGGCCGGGGTTGCGGTGACGGATCACCCAGTCCTCGCGGATCGGACTCCAGACGATGCTGGCGTCGCGGTCGGTCCTGCCGCTGGCGACGTTGACGAGATCGCCGGCCAGAAGGCCCCAAAGGGCGGCGAGGCGGTCGAGCGTGGGGAAGCTCGGCAGCGACAGACCTCGTTCGATCCGCGCGTACGACTCGAGGGCCAGATCAACGCCAGCCGCCACCTCGAGCTGCGTCCACTGGCGCTCCAGCCGGAGTCGCCGCAACTGGCCGCCCAGGGCCTGAGCCATGCTCTGCGCTACAGCGGCGTCTTCGGGTTTGCGTGGCATGCCTTCGTTGGTCCTCCTGTTGGGAGAGTACGCACCAGGCCACTGTGCAACAGAAGGGGCCATTGGGTTGTATTCTGCTCTGTGTTGAATAGTATTGGCCGGCTGACCACATGAACTGGGAGTACGTCGCTCACCGGCGATCAGCCACTGGGGAGGCTCGATATGAAGACACACACAGCAGCGCAGACGATGGTCATGTTGGCGATCATCGTCGTCCTTGGAGCCTGCGCCACCGATCCCGCGGGTGGCGGTAGCTCGACCAACATCTCCGGCGGGGGTTCGACCGGCTGCCAGCCGCAGTGCGCTGGCAAGGAGTGTGGAGCTGACGGCTGCGGGGCGGTCTGTGGCATCTGCCCAAGCGCGGCCCCCGTCTGCGGCCCCGACGCCACCTGCAAGGCCAACTGTGAGCCACAGTGCTCGGGCAAGGAATGTGGCCCTGACGGCTGTGGTGCGGTCTGCGGTACCTGTCCGAGCGCGGCCCCGGTCTGCGGCGTCAACGGTACCTGCAAGGCTGACTGCCAGCCGCAGTGCGCAGGCAAGGAGTGCGGCCCCGACGGCTGCGGTTCGGTCTGTGGCCAGTGCCCGAGCGTCGCGCCTCTGTGTACGGCCGGAGGCAGCTGCGAAGCGGACTGTCAGCCCCAGTGCGTCGGCAAGTTCTGCGGGTCCAACGGCTGCGGCGGCTACTGCGGCAATTGCGCCGGCAACCAGCAGTGCGAATCGGGCGCCTGCGTGCAGAAGCCGCCCACCTGCGGCCCATCGTGCTCTGCCGACAGCTGCGAGGAGGGCCTGTATGTTCAGTGCAAGAAGGATGGCAGCGGCTGCTGGACGCCATCGACGGCCGTCCCTTGCCCGAGTGGCCAAGTCTGCAGCCCCTTCGACACCAAGTGCGCCCCGTGCGACTACAACTTCGAGTGTGCCAACAATCAGGTCTGCCAGGTCGGCAGCTGCGAGAACGCCTCAGGCCTGACCTACCGGTTCACCTTCTTGTCGGCCAAGGTCCCCGAGAAGGACGCCGATGGCTACTCCTGGGACGGTCTGGGTGGTCTCCCCGATGTGCAGGCTTGCCTGTACCTGAACTGTGGGAGCGACGGCTGCGGCGCCGCGGCGCTCGTTGGCTGCACCTCGCCCGCCCAGGACACGACAACACCGACGTGGAACGAGTACGTCGACATCAAGGTCTTTGCGAGTGATGTTGTCGCGGTCCTCCTCTACGACGTGGACCTGACCAGCGACGACTACATGGCCGGCGTCGAGTACGGTAACAGCGTTGGGCTCCTGCATAGCGGCGGAGGGTCGGGGGCGATGCCTGACCCAGCCTTCGAGCTCAATTTCCTCGTCGAGCCGAAGTAGGCGCTCGGCGGCGGAGCGTCTCGGGTTGTCAGAGCCACGGCCCGAGAAGCCCAGTGCAGCGAGGGGCGCCGAACACGGCGACCAACAAGGGATGCGGCCTTGCTGGGCACGCCCGAGCATGCTAACCACGCGGGACCATGCCGAGTCGCAGCCCTGCACACTCTCAACTGTCCCCACAGACACCTTCACCTGTGTGCGATCACTCGCCCACGTCCCCTCGCTCGCGTTGCCGCCGTCACTACTGCCCGCAGATCATCGCCAGGGCGTGATCATCCGGGTCGCGGCGATAGAGCCGCGGTGATGTGCAGGGGCGCGCGTGCCCACCAGCTC
>CALGHC010000715.1 GCA_937915965.1 uncultured Myxococcales bacterium | reverse complement strand
CCGACCTGGCGACGGCAGCGGTCGACAGCGATGGCGATGGCACTGCGGACTATCGCTCGCTGGATGCCGACAACGATGGGCTGAGCGACGCCGACGAGAAGGACTGGGGGACCGATCGCACCGAGGCAGATAGCGACGGCGATGGCAGCAAGGACGGCGTCGAGGTGGCCCTGGGGACCTCGCCGACGGACGCCGACAGCGACGACGACGGACGCAGCGACGGCGAGGAGGCAGCGATCGATGGCGACGGAGACGGTCTGATCAACCCCCTCGACGCGGATAGCGACAACGACGGCATCTTCGACGGCACGGAGGTGGGACGAACCCTCGCCGACCTCGGCCCCGACACCGACCTCGCCGCCCGCGCCTTCCGCGCCGATGCCGACCCGGGCACCACGACCAACCCGAACAACCCCGACAGCGACAACGACGGGCTGCGAGACGGCGCCGAGGACCCCAACCACGACGGCGCCTTTGGCTCGGGCGAGAGCGACGCGGTCAACGCTTCGGTGGCGATCGCTCTCACCGACAGCGACGGCGACGGCCTGCCCGACGCCGAAGAGACGTTTATCGGCAGCGCGGTGGATGACCCGGACAGTGACGACGACGGTGTCCCAGACGGTTCCGAGTGGAACTTCTCGCTCGACACCGACCGCGACGGCGCGGCCAACGCGGTCGACGCGGACAGCGACAACGACGGCCTGAGCGACGGCCTGGAGCGCGGTGTCGGGGTGGCACCGGCGGGCACCGACAAGCTCCTGTGGGCGTTCTGGCCCGATCTGGACGCGACAACCACGACGTCCCCTCTACGTGCGGACAGCGACGGCGACGGCCAACGCGACGGCGCCGAGGACAGCAACGGCAATGGCCGCGTGGATGACGGCGAAGGCGACCCCCTTGACGCCGCGGTGCTGGCCAAGCCGGTCGACAGCGACGGTGACGGCTTGACCGATCTCGAGGAGGCGCGCATCGGCTCGGACCCAGAGGACGCCGACAGCGACGACGACGGCCTGCCCGACGGCGAAGAGCCCAACGCGCTCTTCGACAGTGACGGCGACGGCCTGCCGAGCGCTCTCGACCCCGACAGCGACGACGACGGCCTGCCCGACGGCCTCGAGAGCGGCGTGATCGGCGCCGGGCCGAGTACAGACACCAGCCGGGGGCGCTTTCGCGCAGACCTCGACCCCGGGACACGCACGCTGCCGCTCGCCTGGGACAGCGACGGGGATGGCCAGCGCGACGGCTTCGAGGACCCCAACCACGACGGCATGGTGGGGCTGCTTGAGAGCGACCCGCGCGACGCGGCCTCGACGAGCGCACCCATTGACCTCGACAGCGATGGGCTACCCGATGACGAAGAGGCGGCCTTTGGCGGCAACCCGCAGGACACCGACACCGACGATGACGGCGTCGAGGACGGGGCGGAGCCGAACGCCTTCTACGATATGGACGGCGACGGTCACGTCGATCTGGACGACGCAGACAGCGACGGCGACGGCCTGAGCGACGGTGTCGAGCTCGGCGTAGCCACGCCGGCGGTGGGCACCGATACGACCGGCGGCGTGTACACGGCCGACGCCGATCCCAAGACAGTCAGCCTCGTGCTCGTGGCCGACACAGACCGCGGCGGGATACCCGACGGCTTCGAGGACTGGTCACACGACGGCGCCATCGGACCTGGTGAGACCGACCCGCGCAACCCGTTCGACGACGCCGATATCGAGGGGGACATCGACGGCGATGGCCTCGACAACAAGACTGAGCTCGTTCTTGGCACGAGCCCGGTCAACCCGGACAGCGACTTCGATGGCATCCCCGACGGGATCGAGGTGGGCGCGCCGGCCGAGCCGCGAGACACCGATGGCGACGGCAAGATCGACGCGATCGACAAGGACAGCGACGGCGACGGGCTCCTCGACGAATGGGAGGCGGGCGGCGACCCGACTCATCCGCGCGATACCGATGGCGATGGCACGCCGGACTACCGCGATCTCGACTCCGACGATGATCAGCTGGCCGACGCCGACGAGCTGCTGTTCGACACGGACCCGCTCAACCCAGACACGGATGGCGGTTCGGTTCCAGACGGTGTCGAGGTCCACATCACCGGTACCGACCCGCTCGACCCCGTGGACGACACGCCGGTTATCGAAGCCGACGGCTATCTGCGCGGCACGACCGTGTGGCAGTGCGGGGCCGGGCCGACCGGCGGCTCGCCGCTGACGCTGCTGGTTCTGGTCGCGGCGGTCGCGTTGCTGATCAGTCGGCGCCGGCGGATTGGCCGTCGTTGGCGCGAGCGCACAGTGACGTCGGTCGTCGCGATGCTGGTGTGGGCTGTGGCGTCGCCCGCGCTCGGCGTCGATGGCCCGCAGATCCCGGGGATCCACCTGCACCTCGACGGACAGGGCCTCGCTTCGCTCGAGGCTGCCGCCCAGGGCGAGCCGCGCAGCCCGGTCGCCAGCGTGAGCCTTGAGTATCCTTTTCGTCCGCTCGTCGTCGCCCGCGGGGACACGATCATCCGCAACCTCGTTCGCCAGCGGCTGGTGACCGAGTTCGGTGGCGCGATCCGACTGTGGCGGGACCTGACGGTGGGGCTGCGGGTGCCCGTTCTCGCCTGGCAGGATGCGTCGGGCCCGTCTCTGTACGGTGAAGACGCCGGCGGCGCGCCACACACAGGGATCGGCGACGTCGAGCTCTTTGCCAAGTGGCTGTTGCGCGACGAACGCGCCGGCGGCGGCCCCGGCTGGGCGATCGCCATGCCGATCACCCTGCCAAGCGCGACCGCGCAGACCTATCTGGGCGCGCCGACACCGGCGGCGACACCGACCCTCGTCGCGTCGCAGCGTAGCGGTCCATGGCGATGGGCCGCCAACCTCGGCGCGCGCCTGCAGGGCAGCCGTGCAGTCTTCAACGTCGACGACGGCCCGCTTTGGCTGGTCGGTGCGGGCGCCAGCTACAGCCCCAGCGCGGCCAACTGGCGCCAAACGCAGTGGTGGTTGGACGGCCAGGTCATCTGGCAGACGCCTCTGGTCGCTCCGCTACAGGACGGCAACCAGGAGCGCCTTGAGGCCAGCGTCGCCCTGAACTGGTCTCTGCATCGGGCCGTGTGGGCCGTCATGGGCACGGGCCTCGGTCTTTGGCCCGGGCAGGGTCAGCCTGCGTTCCGACCCTTCATTCAGATCCGATACCAGCCGTCGTGGCCGGCGGCGCCGATCGCCCCGCCCGACGCCCCCGATAGCGACGGCGACGGCTTCGACGACGAGGTCGATCGCTGCCCGACCGAGGCGGAGGACAAGGACGGCTACCAGGACGACGACGGCTGCCCGGACAAGGACGATGACGGCGACGGCATCGCCGACGCCGAGGACAAGTGTCCGCGCGAAGCGGAAGACAAGGACGGCACGGACGACCTCGATGGCTGCCCTGATCCCGACAACGACGGCGATGGCGTAGCCGACGCGAGCGATCACTGCCCCGACAAGGCCGAGGACAAGGACGGCTATCAGGACGACGACGGCTGCCCCGAAGACGACAACGACGCCGATGGGATCGCCGACGGCGCCGACCAGTGCCCGAATCAGGCCGAGGACGTCGACAGCTACCAGGACAAGGACGGCTGCCCGGACATCGACGACGACAACGACGGCATCGTCGACACCCTCGACAAATGCCCGAACGAGCCGGAGACCTGGGACGGTCGCTTCGACGACGACGGCTGCCCGGAGGACAAGCTCGCGATGCTCAACCTGCGCGACAAGCAGATCTCGATCAGCGAGACCGTGCACTTCGCCTACAAGACCGCGCGGGTCCTGGCCGAGTCGATGCCGCTCCTTGACGCGGTCGGCCGGGTGCTTGTCGAACACGCCGAGCTCCGCCGGGTCGAAGTGGTCGGTCACACCGATAGCGTCGGCGATGCGGCAGGCAATCAGGAGCTGTCCCAACGACGTGCTGCATCGGTTGTCGCTGAATTGATCAAGCGCGGCGTCGACCCAGGCCGGTTGGTCACGATCGGCAAGGGCAGCGCCGAGCCGCTGGTACGCGAACCGCGCACTCCAGCCGATTTCGCAGCGAACCGCCGCGTCGAGTTCAAGGTCGTCGAGGTCAGCGACTAGAGACGGTCAGACCGCCTGCTGCAGCGCCCGCGAGAGGCCATCGAGCTCGGCGTCTGCCGCCAGCGCCGGCAACCGCCACAGGGCCACGCCCGCACCGGCGACGCCCGCCGGGACCGGTCCGAGGATGTCGGCGGGGGTCAACGCGAAGCCGCGCACCTCGGGAGGCGGCGCCACCGAAAGGGACTCGCGCCGGCACTCGAGCGACAGCGCCGCTGCCCGGTCGGGCAGGACGTCGCGGCCACCACGGGCGTCGAGGCAAGCGGTCAGGCGCAGGCCGTCGGGCAGTACGTGAGCAGCCAGGGGCCGCTCCAAGGCGTGCCTCCAATGCGCATCGAGGCGACCGGAGAGCTCAGCGAGGGCCGCGAGCGCGTCGTTGACAGGAAAGAGCAGCCGGGGCGCGTCTTCGAGTGGCGAGACCTCGAGCGCACGCTGATCGGGCCGAGCGTCTGAGGATGTCCGCAAGATTGCAGAAACACGACTGATGTCACTCGGGTAGAGCACCAGATCGTGGAGTGTCCAGGCGACGTCGTCACCCAGACCGGCGATCAACGCGCGCAGCGAAGGCAGCCCATCTCCCCAGGGAAGGTGTCCACTGACCGCCCAGGTGTGATCGCACGATGGAAAGCGCCAGACATTGCGCGAACGTGTCAGGCGCATCGCGACGACGTCGAGGGGCTCGAGCGCGGCCGCCTCAACGGCCAAAGATGGCGCGAGCTGGACCAGGTCAGCGTGTTCTGCGAGGCCTTCGAGCAGCGATGTGACAAACGGCGCGGTTCCCAACGCGGGACCGCGTACGTAGAGCGCCTGCCAGGGGCGTTGTGCCGGTGAGCGGACCAGGGCGTGCAGGGCAGTGAGCCAACCAAGCGCTACGGACGCGCCACCGAGAGTGGCCAGACCGGCTGGCCACTTCGGCGGGGTCTTGTCGCGCACCTCGGCGCTGCCGGCTTGCGGTGGCACAAGGTCGATGGCGATCAACAAGAGCGGACGCTCCATGCTCGGCGCCGCTGGCCCGGCGGCACGGATGCACAGCGCGTCGCCGTATTCCAGCGCGACCGCCTGCTCGCTGACCGCTGCGCCGGTGGCAAAGAGCAGGTCGAGCAACGCGTGACGAAACTCGACCGACTGGGCGTGGCAGTCGCGAAGTCGGGTGGCGGCACGAACCAGGTCGAACGGCATGAGACTCCCTGGGCTGCGACCGCGCCGTCGCGCTGCGGCCGACGTGTCGCTGGCGCGTTGCCCACGCTGGTCAACGACGGCGGCTTCGATTATGGAGGGCTGAGTACCAGCGACGCAAGCATCGGCGGGGCGTCCGGGCG
The DNA here is from genome assembly GCA_937915965.1 of uncultured Myxococcales bacterium. GTDB lineage: Bacteria > Myxococcota_A > UBA9042 > UBA9042 > UBA9042 > CALGHC01. Next base: position 13,562 of record CALGHC010000715.1, on the reverse strand, counting down.
GAAGGGGTTCGATACGTGCGTGCGGTCGTACAGCGGGTCAGCGAGGCGTCGGTATCGGTCGACGGCGAGGTGGTTGGGGCCATCGCGTCGGGCCTGTGCGTCCTGATCTCGGTCGGAGGCGAGGACACCGCCAGCGACCGCGAGATCATGGTGCGCAAGCTCGTTGGCCTGCGCATCTTCGCCGACGACGAGGGCCGCATGAATCTCGACGTGCGCGAGATCGGCGGGGCGCTGCTGCTTGTGAGCCAGTTCACCCTGCACGGCGACGTCCGTCGGGGCCGGCGGCCGTCTTTCCTGGCAGCCATGGAGCCCAAGGCGGCGGCCTTTGAGGTGAATCAGGTCGCCCTGGCCTTGCGGGCGGAGGGTCTCTTGGTCGAAGAAGGCCGGTTTGGCGCCGACATGCAGGTGCGGCTGTGCAACGATGGGCCAGTGACCATCCTCATCGACACGCAGAAGGCGTTCTAGAGGCGAGGTCCCCGAGACCGCGGCCTCGGGAGGCGAAGGACGGGCCAATGTTCGAGATCCGCGAGACCCACCTCATGGCGGCCGACGGCACCCCGCTGGCGGCCTACACCTGCGGTAGCGGTGAAGGCCCGCCCCTTGTTCTCAGCCACGGTCTGGGCGGCAACATCGCCGCGTGGCGGTATCTGGTCGACAACTTCGGCGGCCACCACCGCATCGTCAGCTGGGACTATCGCGGTCTGTACCGCTCCGGTCCGGCGGCGCCACCGTCCGACTACACGGTACCGACACACGTCGCCGACATGGGCGCCGTGATGGACCACGTCGGCGTCGATCGCGCCGTGCTGGTTGGCTGGTCAATGGGCTGCCAGGTGAACCTGGAGATGCTGCGCGCCGCACCACAGCGGGTACTCGGGCTGGTTCTGATCAACGGCACGTTCGGCAGGGCCGCCGACCGCGCTCCTGGACCGTCGCTGGGCGACTGGCTGCAGCTGGCGCCGAAGATCCTGCGCGGCGCCGAGTCGTTCGCTCCAACCCTGAGGCACTTGCGCCACCTGCTGCCGGACCTGGCGCGCTCGCAGCTCCTCCTGGAGTTCCTCCGCGGCGCGGGGCTCGTTGGCGATACGGCTGACAGGCGGCTCTTTGCTGAACTGGCCGGCGAGATGGCCGGACTCGACCCGGGCGTGTACCTCGCGACCCTCAACGCCCTGGGCGCGCACTGCGCCAAGGCGAGCCTCCCCGACGTGCAGGTCCCGACTCTGGTCATCGCCGGCGATCGCGACCTGTTCACGCCGGTCGCGAACAGCGAGCGCGTGGCGAAGCAGATTGATGGCGCCGAGTTGATGGTCATCCCATCGGGAACCCACTACACGCCGCTGGAGTTTCCCGAGCTCGTCGATCTGCGCATCGAGAAGTTCGTTCGCGAGCGGCTCGGCTTCAACCGCTCCGCCGCCCGCGGCGACGCAGGCGAACGGCCGGGGGTCACGAGCCGTCGGCGTCGAAAGCGGCGAGCCAGCCATCAACCGGATTGACCGACGCCCCGGCGGCGAGGCGCCAGAAGTCTTCGTCCGGGTCGAGCTGCCACGTACCTGACGGCGCCTCTGTGGAGGCGGGCAGGGACAAGCGAGCCGCGTGCAGACCGATGCGTCCGCTAGGGGGATGTGGGTCGCCGTAGAGTTGATCGCCGATGATCGGGCCGACGGCCCAGGCGAGGTGTACCCGGACCTGGTGCGTGCGACCGGTCTCGAGGGACACACCTACGAGGGCGATGCGTTTGGCCGCGTCGAAACACAGCGGCCGGACATGCGAACACGCCGGCGCGCCGGTGACGGCGACGGCCATGCGGCCGGGCCACTCCTCGGCGATCGGCTCCTCGATGGTCATCGGCGGAACCGGCACCGCAGTGCGCACCAGGGCGAGGTAGTCACGACGGGCGCGGTGCTCGCGAAACGCGGCGGCGAGCTGGCCCGTTGCGGCCCGGTTGCGGCCATAGACGACCAGACCGGAGGCATCGCGATCGAGCCGATGGACCTCGCCCACGTACGGCCGGCCGCCACCGCCGTTGGCAGCGAGCCAGGCCGCGACCCGCAGAGACAGAGCGTCGCCGCCGCGCGGTGGAGGCTGGCTCGGTAGCCCCGCTGGTTTTGCGACGACAAGGAGGGCGGGGTCGGCGGCGACGATGCGCAGCACGCCGCCATCGATGTGTGTTCGATCCGGACTGGCCGGCTGAACCACCAACTCCGCGCCCGTCGCGACTTGCTGGGCCTGGACGCGGCAACGCTTGCCATCGACATAGACCGCGCCGTCGGCGATTGCGACCTGTGCGGCCTTACGAGACCAGCCCGTCAGTGCGGCGATCAATCGATCGAGGCGACGACCGTGGTCCGCGGCCTCGACCCGGCAGCGGTGCACCTGCAATTCGTCGCCCGGTGACCTCGCGGTCCTCTTCACGTCAGCCAACTTTGGTCCTCCCCAGTTCGTCCTCGACGCGTTCTCGATGCGTTCTCGATGCGTTCTCGATGCGTCCTCGATGCGCTCCGGCGCACCCCGAACAGACGGACGGCATTGTGACCACCCCACGCCGAGCTTGTCGAGCACCCTGGTGCGCGCAATCGCAGAGATTCCACGCCGGAGCCGGCGATCAGGGCCCCGCGGCGACATCGCCCGCCAGGTGGCCTGGGCCAGGTGGCCTGAGCGACCGCCGAACGCCTGCGGCCGGGGTGGACAACGATTGCCCTTTCGTTGACACTGCCGCCGAGGGTCGACACCGGCATGCCGGCAACCGGTGCGCTGCCATCCAGTCGGGTGCGCTGCCGAACCCCTCCCTAAACCGGCGCCGAGCCAGGGTCTTGCCTTGTCGCCCGAGTTTGACATCCACCCCGACGTCCCCCTTGACCCGCTGGCGGCTTCTGCCGGCGGCGACTGGGCTATCGCGCGCCACGACGCCGTCGCCGCCTTGCCGCTGGACGGTCGGGTTCGTGATCTACTCGCCGCGCTCGGGGAAATCGACGCGCTGATCGACGGCATTGGCGCCGAGGCGCTGACTCACGAGCTGATCGACGAAGACGAGATCGAGATCCTCGATGACGACGTCGTCGCCGAGCGCTTCGTCCAGGCCGAGACCCAGGGGCGCGAGCGAATGGCCGCCGCCGAGACCCTGGTCCTGTCCGGGCCGGAGGTGAAGCGAAAGATCCGCGCGAAACAGTCGATCATGCCCAGCTACATCGCGCAGAACCTCTACGAGGATGTGCGTGCGCTGTTCGAGATCGGCGACCGCGAGGGCGCGCTGATCTCCCTGGAGCGCCTGATCGTGCTCGCGCCGCTGGCCCCACAGGTCGAGGCCTTCCTCGAACACAACGAGAGCCGGCTGCTGGAATACTACGAGCAGGCCTTCGGGCCCTGGTCACGGGTTGTGCGGATGGCCGAAGAGAACCGGATGCCCGGTGGGTTTACGACGCTGGCCAAGGTGGTGGCGGTGACGAGCCACGTGGACGGCCAGCGTCCTCTCTCCGACATCATCTCGCTGAGCGGTCTGCGGACCATCGAGGCCTGCGCCGTCCTCTCGCAGCTCGTGCGTTCGGCCTGTCTCGACCTCGGTACCTGACCGCGCCCCGACCAGTCCACCAGTCGCAAACGTCGTCCTGCTTGGAGACGGGCCGCCGCAACGGCTGCACGCCCTTGTTGCGGGCAGCCAGACCGCTATGATGCACCCATGACGTCTGCAGCCCCAGCCCGCGTTCCCCCTCGATCCCGTTGGCGAAACGCGACCAGCGCGCTGGCGACCGCTGCGGTTGGTGCCCTGCTGCTTGCCGGCGCTGGCGTCGCGACCAGTTGCAGTCCAGACGACAAGGGCGGCGACGACACCGACGCGACGGCGGCGACGATCGATGTCGACGGCCAGCTCGGCGACGGCGCAGACAGCAGCGCGGGCGACACCAACGCGGAGGTCGACGTCGAGATCCCGCTCGAAGACGCCGACACGACGCTGCCCGACGCCGTGGTCCTCGACGGCACAACGACCGGCTGGCAGGACCCCTGTCCGACGCCGCCCAGTTGGTTCGACAAGGCCGACCTGGTGGCGACGCCGCAGAGCTGCCTGCCGCCTCCAGGCGTCGCCTGCGCGAAACCAGGCTGGTCGTCGCCGGCGGCCAAAGAACCTCTGGTCTTCACCGACATCACCGCCGAGATCGGCTTCGGCGACGTCGGTCCGGCCGACACCTGCCTGCTGTGGCAGGACTTCGACGGCGACGGACTGGCCGACCTCTTCTACGTCGGAGCGCCCGACAAGCCGAGCGCCAAGCGAAAGCTGACGGTCGCGCTCAACAACGGCCAGGGCGGCTTCGACCTCGCTGTCACGCCCATCGAGCCAGAGATCTTCCCGTTGGACTGCACCGCCTTCGACTACGACGGCGACGGCCACGACGACGTCGTCATGCCGGGCATGTCGGGCACCGCCCTGTTTCGCAACAAGGGCGGAGGCGGCTTCGAGAACGTCTCGAATCTGCTGCCGACCAGCGTACGCTTCAAGAAGGGCTCCGGCGTGCTGAGCTGGACGGCCGGCGCGCTCGACTACGACCACGACGGCGACCTCGATCTCTACATCGGCCTCGATGGCGACCTGTTCCTGCAGTGCGGCGCGTTCGAGTGCACGCCCAACTCGCCACCGCCATACAACAAATGCGTCGTGTTCAGCGACGCCCTTGGCGCGCCGAATCGGATGTTGCGCAACGACGGCGCGGCGGGATTCACCGACGTCACCATGGGCAGCGGCGCGGCCGATGGCGGCATCGCCCTCACCGTCAGCGTCGATGATCTCGACCGCGACGGCTGGCAGGATTTCTTTGTCGGCAACGACTTCGGCCCGCACGCGTGGTACCGCAACAACGGCGACGGCACGTTCGCGTACCTCCGGGACGAGGTCGGCTTGCGACCATGGGGCCACGTGATGGGCTCCGCCGTCGCCGACTTCGACCACGACGGCCTCGCCGACCTCGTCATCGCCGACTTCGGCGCCAACACCCTGTACCGTGGTCTGCCTGGCGGCGGCTACTCCAACGATTCGGAGAAGGCCGGCGTCTGGCCGCTAACGCAAGACGCGGTGTCGTGGGCACAGCTCGCCACGGACTTCGACAACGACGGCTGGCCCGATCTCGTCACTGCCCAGAGCCTCAACGCCAAGAAGGGGCTGCTGGCCGACGTCGTCAGCTGCAAGAGCACCGAGACGCTGCCGGCGGGCTTCCACGTCCTGTACCACAACCTCGGAGACGGCAAACTCGATCCGGCGAAGCTGCCATTCGACGCCGCCGCGACGCCCAACGACATGGTGGTCGACTCTGTCGTCCTCGCCAGCGCCGACCTCGACGGCGACGGTGATCTCGATCTCGCGCTCGTCGAGCGACCTGGCAGGCTGCGCATCCTGCGCAACGACAGCGCGGCGACCGGCCACTGGCTGCGGCTCGACCTGCACAGCGTGATTGGTGCGCCAGGCGGCGCAGGCGCACTCGTCCAGCTGTGGCACGACGGACACGTCATCGAGCGGCAAGTCACCCCATCGCCCGGCTATGGGGCTCGCGGCGACTACCTGCGCCACTACGGGCTGGGCACACCAACCACCCTCGACGAGGTCCGCGTCTGGTGGCCGTCGGGCCGGCTCTCCCTCTTCGAGCAGGTCGGCGTCGACCAGACACTGCAGGTCTTTGAGGCACAGGCCACCGACATGGGCTGCGGCGGCGGCGGCGGCGGCAGCGACGCGGACGCCAGTGGAGACGGCGGCGGCGTCTGCGTGGCGGTTGCGCAGACGTGGGAGGACGACTGCCCCGAGGAGCCGACCACAGCCCAGGTCGAGCTGACGTCGACAGCGGCGCTGGGATTCGCCGTGCCGGGAAACGACTGCGCGAAGGGCAGCTGGCCAGCGCCTGCGGCCGGCGCCAAGCTGCCAGAACTCACTGACATCACCGCGGAGCTCGGCGCAGACAAAGAGGGCAAGCTGTCGCCTTGCCTGATGTGGCACGACTTCTCGGGTGATGGCCGACCCGACCTCCTGATGGTCCGCGAGGCCCTGGCCGACACCCTGCCGGCGAAGATGCGGCTGCTGCGTCCCGACGGATGGGGGGGCGTGGAGACGAGCACGATCGAGCTGCCGGTCGGGTTCGCGGTCAGCGCCTGCGCTCCCATCGACTACGACGGTGACGGCTTCGCCGACGTCGTCCTGGGCGGCCCCAACGGGGTCCGCTTGCTGCGCAACCAGGGGTTCTCGGGTTTCACCAACGCCACGGCGATGCTGCCGACGGCCGCGACGGACTGGCCGGTGTGGCACATCGGCACGTTGGACTACGACCGCGACGGCGCCCAGGATCTCTTTCTCGCCCGGGTCGGCGGCCTGAACCTGACGTGCGGCGCGCTGACGTGCAAGGTCGAGGATGCCCCCCCCTACGCGACCTGTGCGGCGGGCTTCGGAACAGCTGGCACGAGCAACCGCTTCCTTCGCAACCTCGGCGACGGCAGCGGCTTCGAGGATGTGACGACAGCAAGTGGGACGACGGATGCCGCTGTCAGCATGTCCGTCTCGGTCGGCGACGTCGACCGCGATGGCTGGCCCGACCTCTTCGTGGGCAACGCTTTGTCGGCGAACGTCTGGTACCGAAATCAGGCCAATGGCACGTTCGCTTTGCTCGACGCGGCGCTGGGCACTGGCGACGCCGGCAACACCACCACCGGTACCGCGTTGGGCGACATCGACGGCGACGGCATCGACGACCTCGTGGTCGCCCGTCTGGGCCGTGACAGCCTCTACCGCGGGCTCGCCGACCACGGCTTCGAGGACACCTCCGAGGCGAGCGGCCTGTGGCAGCAGGCGAAGATCGGCCTGTCGTGGGGCGCCCTGCCGGTCGACCTCGACAACGACGGACACCTCGACCTGATCACCTCCCACACCGTCCTTCCCGCTACGGCGGTCGCGCTCGCCGCTGCCCTGACGTGTGCGACCGAGACGCTAGAGGCGCCTTGGGGCCACCTGATCTTGCACAACAAGGGAGGAGGCGCGTTGACACCAACGTTGCTGCCGGTCGCGGCGAACCTTTCGGCTGTGCTCTCCCCTGCTGCCGTCGCGGCCGGGGACATCGACGACGACGACGACCTCGACCTCGTGTTCATCGACAGCGACGGCAAGCTGCGCATCCTGCGCAACGAGCTCTCGTCGGCCAACGCGGCGCTCAACGTCGTCCTCATCACCCTCAACGGGGACACCAACGGCGTTGGCGCGCTGGTGCAGGTCTGGTCGGCGGGCCGGGTCCAGGAGCGCCGCGGGACGCTGACGACGGGGCGGGGGGCAGCGACCGCGCGACCGCTGCACTTCGGCCTGGGCACAGAGGTGCCCGACCGGGTGCGGGTGTGGTGGCCATCGGGTCGGGTTTCGGACATAGACGACCCGCCCGAGAGCGGCAAGATGCTGGTCTTCGAGGAGGACGCACACGTGCACAAGCCCTGCGTGATGCAGGGCGGCGGCGGCGACGGTGGCGGCACCGACGGCGGCGAGGTCGTCGACACCGTGACTTGGGCGAGCTATCCACAGATCGACCCCAACAAGCTGCCAATGGCCAAGTTCACCGACGTCACCGCGGACTATGGCCTGCCAGCCGGCGTGCAATACGCGTTCTGCACCGCCGCCGCCGACTTCGACGGCAACGGAACCGACGACATCGTCCTGATCGAGAAATCCTTCAGCACAGCCATACTGCACACGCTCCTGCTCGACGGCGAGGGCGGAGTTCAGCCCAAGTCCAGCCCCTTTGACACCTCGATGCTCTTCCCGAATATGGGCTGCAGCGTCGCTGACCTCGACTTCGACGGCAAGCCGGACCTGCTCGTTGGCGGCACCTCGGGGCTGGCGTACTACCGCAACAAGGGCGACGGCACCTTTGTAGACTGGAGCAACGAGTACCTGCCCTACGAGATGGACTTCGCCGCCTGGTCAGTGGCGGGGGGCGACTTCGACGGCGACGGCGACATCGATCTCTTCGTGGGTGCGGGAGACATCGCAGCTCAGTGCAACAACTTCACATGCGGCTACGACGGCGACGACTTCGCTTGCACCTACGTCAGCTCGCCAGTCCCCGACGACTCCATGCAAGACCGAATGCTGATCCGCGAGGCCAAGCTGCCCTACGTCGACGCGACCGCGAAGTGGAACCTCTCGCCCGGCGGTGAAGCGACGACGATCGCCACCGTGGATTTTGACAAGGACGGCAAGCTCGATGTGCTCGTCGGCAACGACTTCGGCCCGCACCGGCTGCTGCACAACAGCGGCGGCGCCTTCTCGGAGTTCGGCGTCGACATCGGATTCGGCACCTACGCGCACGCGATGGGCTGGGGGTACTCTGACTTCGACGGCGACGGGTTGCTCGATTTCGTGCTCGCCGACGCCGGGCCGCAGATCCTCCTCTTGCAGAACACCACGCCGCCAGCGGGCGTGCCCGCGTTCTTCGAGGACCACGCGGTCGCCCGCAACATCGCAGGCCCGACCGCACGCATCAGCGGTTGGAACCCGTTGGTGGGCGACTTCGATCAGGACGGCTACGACGACATCTACTTCGGCGTCGCCGCGGTCGCCCCGAGCGACCAGCTTGGTGTCATCGCCGCTTGCGGTATGCCGGCCAACCTGCCCGAGCAACACGACCTGATCTTCCTTGGCAAGGTCGGCGGCTTCGACGCCTACCGCACGGTCGCCGAGACAAAGCCAGAGCCCGCATTCGCTGCCGTCGCGCAGAGCTTGATCGACCTCGACAACGACGGCGACCTCGACATCGTCCAGGTGCGACCCAGCGGCGCCGTGCGCATCCTGCGCAACGACCTGACCAAGGTCGGCGGCTCGGTGCGCCTCCGCTTGATCGGCAAGGGCGCCAACACCATGGCGATCGGGGCGCGCGTCGACATCCAGATCGGCCCGGTCAAGGTTCACCGGCAGTTGTCAGGCAACAGCGGTTTCGGCGGTGCCGGTGTATGGAGTGTTCACTTCGCGCTGGGCATGTTCCCGCTCGCCGACGTCGTCGACGTGACCTGGCCCGACGGAGCGAAGAGCCAGCTAACCAAGCTGGGCCCCGGCGCGAACGTCGTCCTCACGCAGCCATAGCGACCGTTTCTGGTTCCATGAGCCGGGCGACGCAGCCATAGCGACCATTTCTGGTTCCATGAGCCGGGCGAGAGCGGCGAGCTCTCCGTGGCAGCCGCGGCGCATCCTGCGGGTCAGGACGATGCCGTTGGTCTTGCCGAGCGCGCTCTAGTCTTGCCGAGCGCGATCCTGCTGGTCTTGCCGAGCCGGGCGGGCGAGTCGGCGCTGCCGATGACCTGCTCGACTCGCCACGACCAAGCGCGCTGCTTCCGCCCTGACTGTCGACCGCACCGCCTCAAGGACCAGGCCGTGCTTGCCGCGGTCACACTCATCGTTTGAGGCGCTGCAACCGCTGGATGGCGGCACGATCGGCAGGAGCCGGCAGAATCTCAAGCGTATTCAGGATGCGGATGTGAGCGCGCCGCCCGCTGACCCGTATGTGCCGGGTCGGCGAGCGGCGCGCAGACACCGATGCTGGAGCGCTACTTGCACATGAAGACGATGTCGTCGATGTACGCCTTCATCTCCGCGTTGCCCGGCAGCTTGGCCCCAACGAGGATGACCTGTCCCTTGTTGCCGAACATCTCGGGCGACATCTCGCCTGTGAACTGTTCCCAGCCCTGGGTGCTGTTGCAGTGGCCCTCGAAATCGATCAGCCGTTCCTCGATGGTCGGTGGAGCCCCAGGGATGCCGGCAGCGGCGCCAGCGCCGTCCTGCTGCTCGATCCAGCGGAATCGCATGTTCAGACCAACCATGTCGCTCATGCACATGTCGGCCTTGAAGAAGATGTTCGCCATATAGCTGTACGAGCCACCCATGACGGGTGTGGGCAGCGAACCGTACTCGGCGAGGATGGCGCCCATGTATGCGCCCGCGAGGTCCTGCGCTTTGCTGCTGTGGGTAAAGTATGCCGCGCGCGCCGGGCTGTAGGCGAACTTGTCCTTGGCCGTGTCCGTCCACACCGTCCAGCTCAACACCTGTGGCGTCGCTGAGGTGAAGTCCCACATTGGCTTGCCGGGCGTGTCGAAGTTCTCCACGAAGCAGGCGTACGCACACGTGCCAGAGATCGCGATGTCGTCAAGCATGACGACGCCCTTGGCGCCAGCCCCTGCCCCAGTGGTGACGACAAAGTCGAGCGCGATGGTCTTGCCCGCGTACACTGTCAGGTCGACCCCCTCGACCTTCCATTCGTTCTGAACCTTGCAGCGCGTCAGCGTCTCCTTGCCGTCGATCAGAACGCTGAGCTTGTCGCCCGTGCACTCGTCGGTACCCAGCCCTGTTGCCTTGTAGGCGAACCACAGCTTGTCGCCGGTGGCCGGCTGCAACATCGGGATGTGCAGGGTCGCCGTCTGGGCTTTGCCGCCAGGGGCTGCGCCGGTCCAGACCGCCTTGTAGGCGCCGATGCCGCTGTGCATGGTCCCGGGGTCGCCCTCGTGCGGTGCCCACTTGACGTAGGTCGGAGCGGTAGCGGCGACAGACCAGGGCTGTGGTAGGACCGGCGCGACTTCCTCGCCCACCGGAACATCGGCTGCCGGCACATCGGGCTCGAATGAGACACCCAGGCAACCTGGTCCGCACGCACCCGACAAGCTGACGTCATCGATATCGATGGTGCCTGCGACAGCGCCGGCGCCAGCGAGGGCGCGGAAGTCGAGATCGACAGAGGCGCCGGAGAAGGCCGACAGGTCGACGACGATGTGTTCCCAGCCGTCGACGTCAGCGTCGGCGCCCTTCGTGTCGTCGCAGTTCTCCCAGACCTTCTGGTCATTGACGAAGACGGCGAGGTTGTCGTCGGTACAAGCCTGGTTGTCGACCTTCATGATCATCTTGAACTCGAGCACCGGCGGGAGATCGCTGGGCTGCAGGTACAAGCGACGGTAGAGCAAGCGCGCGACGACGTTTGGCGGCGCCACCTGACCTTCAGGGGTGACGATCGGGCCCAGCCACTCGGCGCGGGCGCTAGCCTTGTCGAGCGCGTTGCCACCCAAGCCGATCTTCCAGGTCACGTACTCGTTGTAGATGACGACCGCCGTCCACTGCTGTGGCAGCTGCAGCACGTTCACCGAGCCGTCCTCGGCTTCGACGTAGCCGTCGAAGTTCTCCGAGAGGCACTGCACACAGCCGAGGATCGCGTCGTGCTTGCAGTCGCCGTTGAGGCAGCTGTCAGCGGTGCACGAGTCATCGTCGTCGCAGTCCTTCTGCAGACCCGCATCGCACTTACCACCCGAGCAGGTGTCCGCTTCGGTGCACTTGTTGTTGTCGTCGCAGTAGACGGTGATGGTCGGCAAGCAGAGGCCGACTGGAATTTCAAGATCGCCATCCTTCTGGGTGCCGGTCTTCTTGCAGTAGTAGCCGTCCTTCTTGCACGGATCCTCAACCTCCGGCGGTGGCTCGTCGTCGGGATCGGGCTCGGGTGGCGGCTCGGCGGGCGTGCATGCCTGCGGTGGATCGAGCGGCGGGTAGCTCACTGCGGGCTGCAGGGCGCAGATGTAGTCGTCGACCCCCTTGGGCTCGCACTGAGCCGAGGCGCACAGCGACTGCTGCTTGATGCAGGTCTGCAGCTCACCGGCGGCACAGAAGCCGCCGTAGCAGATGTCCTTCATCGTGCAGCCGTTGTCGTCCGCGTTGCACGGCGACTCGTCCTCGTGCGGCATCGCCTGGCATTCCCAGATCTCCGATCCCTTCGAGAAGCACACGCCCTCCATGCACTGGTTGCCTTCGCCCTTCTCGCTGCAGTCCGGCTCCACGCCCGGCACGCAGACGCCTGCCTTGCACTTGTCCTCCTGGGTACATCCCAGTCCGTCTGCGTCGCAGGCCGTGTCATCCGGCTTCGGGTCGCCGGTGCAGGTGAAGGTGTTGTTGCCCGTGGACTTGCACTCGCCCTGGGCGCAAGAGCCGGTGAAGGCCAGGCAGCTGACCGCGTTACCCGGCACGCAGGCGCCGTCCTTGTTGCAGACGTCGTCCTTCGTGCAGCCGTTGGTATCGGAGTTGCAGCTGGTGCCAATGTTCGCCGGCTTGCCCAGGCAGGTCGCCGCGGACGAGCTAAGCGACTCGCAGGTGCCGATCAGACAACCACCGTTGCCGTCGATGTCCGAGCAATCCTTGAGGGTGCCGGGCACGCAGGTGCCGGTCTGGCAGTGGTCGTCGACGGTGCAGCCGTTCTGGTCGGCCTCACACGGCAACTTGTCCTTCTTGGGCGCGCCCACGCACTTGAAGATGGTGTCGCCGGTCGACTTGCAGGCACCGACCGTGCAAGCGCCGTTGTTCTGTGAACAATCTGGCGGCGCACCCGGGATGCAGGTACCCGCCACGCAGAAGTCCTCAACCGTGCAGCCGTTGTCGTCCGAGTTGCACTTGTTGCCCTCGTTCTGCGGCTTGGGAACACACGCGCCGGTTCCGCCGTTGGCAGACTTGTCGCAGATCCCTGTCGCGCAGACGTTGTCGATCTCGCTGCAGTCGTACGGTTTGGTTCCCGCCTCACACTTGCCGGCCTTGCACGCGTCCTGCGCCGTGCAGAGCTGACCGTCCTGGCAAGGAGCGCCGTCTGCTGCCAGCTCGATCGCGCAGGTGAACGCGTTGGCGCCAACCGACTTGCACGCCGATGTCTCGCACTGGCCGGCGACTCCGTCGCACGACACGGTCTCGCCCGCCTCGCACTTGCCTTCGGCGCAGTGGTCGTTGGCAGTGCAGCCGTCGCCGTCCGCGTCGCAAGACACGGAGCCAGGCTTGGGCGTGACGACGCACGTGAAGCCGGCCTTCGAGACCGGGTCCTCTTCACAGGTCGAAGTGTTGCACTCGTCTCCGACCTTGGAGCAGTCGGTCGGTCCGCCCGCGAAGCACTTGCCGTTGAGGCACTGATCGCCGCTGGTGCAGCCCAGGCCGTCCTCGCACAGCGAGCCGTTGAGGGCCTCCGTCAGCGCGCACTTGCCGGTGAGGATGCCGCACTTGTTTTGCAGGCACTGGGTGTCGCCGAGGGTCTCGCAGACCACCGGGTCGGGCAGCGAGCGGCACAGACCGCCCCACTTCTTGCCCTGCACCGAGGTCGTGTCGCACTCGAAGCGGCCGTTGCACAGGTTGCCGTCGTCAAAGACGTCGTTGCACTCCTTGTCCGTGCCGGTCTTGTTGCACAGGTTGCACTCCATCACGCCGCCGCCGCAGCTACCGCTCTGGCAGACGGTGGACGTAGTGCACTCGTCACCGTCATCGCACTCGGCCTTCTCGGCGACGTCTTCGTAGACGCAGCCCTTCAGCACGTGGCAGCTGTCAGTGGTGCATGGGTTGTCATCGTCGCAGTCGATCAGATCGCCAACGCACGTGCCCTCGCCGTCGCAATGATCGCTGGTGCAGATCTTGCCGTCGTCGCACTCGGTCTCGGTCGCCTCCACCGCGAGGTGAACACAGCCAGTCTCGGGGTCGCAGCTGTCGTCGGTGCAGACGTTGTCGTCGTTGCAGTCGACCTCCGAGCTGTTGCACGAGTCGCCGAAGCACTGGCCCT
>CALGHC010000714.1 GCA_937915965.1 uncultured Myxococcales bacterium | reverse complement strand
ATCCTCGACGGTGCGGTCCTCGGTGTGGGCGTAGAGGATCACCGCGCCGGCGCTGTGCAGCTTGTCAAAGGCCTCGACGGACCGCTCGCCGTAGAAACGGTCGCGGTCGGCCGCGTCGCCGACGTGGCGATCGAGGCCCACCGGCATCGACGCGCTCGTTTCGCTGCCAGCGAGGATCAGCTGAGGTCGAAATCCCTTGCAGGATGCCGCGTTGGCGATCGGGTTGCCGTCGGGATCGGCGATCAGGGTGTCGCCGCGCGCGGGGTCAAAGAGCAGCACATCGGGGAATTCGTGTTCCTTGAAGTGGGTGGGGTGGTCGGAGAGGAAGACGAAGTCGTGCTGCACCGTGCAGAAGTCGCGGCGGAAGTCCTCCCAGCACACCTGGTTGATCTTGCCTTCCGCATCAAACGGTTCGCCGTCGCATGCGTCGTGCGAGTACGGCGAGTGCGCATGGATGATGCCGCGCACGTCGCGGTAGCCGCGGCGGGTGGTCTGATCGGTCAGCGGCAGGACCACACCCGGGCCCCACACGGTGGGCCCGCCATCGGCGTACAGGGGCGCAGGCGCCGCGACTACGTAAGGCGAAGCAGAGGAATCACCCGCGGCGTCGGCCTTGGCGTCCGTGTCGTTGCCGCAGCCGGGCACGGTCGCGGCGAGGCTCAGGGTGGAGATCAGAAGGACGAAGACGAAGCGGCCATGGCGCATGGGTACCCCCGGGGTGCGTTGGGGCGCCGAGGGTAGCGCCTGCGCGGCAGCTATGCGAGGGCCCTGTGATAGCCTATTTCGGCGCTTTCTGGCCGCCGTCGATCCACGCCTTCAGGGTGTCCTGCTCGGCTTGGGTGAGGCACTTGGGTTTGTTCGCGTCTTGCGCCGGGTCGCCGCTGCAGCCCGCGCCCAACGGCATCGAGCCGCTCTTGATTCGCGCCATGGCGGCGGCGCCCTTTGTGCCGGAGATCGAGTAGGCGGCCAACTGCGAATCGGCATACGCCGCGGTGACGTTGGCCTGGCCCATATTGTGACCGCCCGAGCCGCCGCCGGTGTGGCAGCCGCCGCACTTCATCTTGAAGACGGCGTGGGGCTCGTCAAAGCCGACGACGGCGCACGAACCGTTGTCGACGTTCTTGCAGACCCCGGCCGTGCAGCTGTCGTTGGTGCACGGATCGCTGTCGTTGCAGGTCTTGGCGCCGCCAGGCACGCAGGCTCCGCCAGCGCACGCGTCGCCCTCTGTGCAGGCGTCACCGTCGCTGCACGGAGTGGTCATGTTCGCGTGTTTGCAGCCGTCCACGGCGTCGCAGGTGTCGGCAGTGCACACCTTACCGTCGTCGCACTTGTCTGCAACACCGGCGATACACTTGCCGTTGGCGCAAGCGTCACCAGCAGTGCAGACGCTGCCGTCCGTGCATGCCTGTTCGAGGTTGGCGTGCATGCAGCCGTCCACCGGGTCGCACGAGTCGGCAGTGCAGGTCTCGTCGTCGTCGCACTTCGCCGCGGCGCCGGACTTGCAGCTGCCCGCCGCGCAGACGTCAGCGACCGTGCAGGCGTCGCCATCCGTGCAGCCGCCGTCGAGGTTGGCGTGTGTGCAGCCGTCTTTGATGTCGCATGCGTCGGCGGTGCAGGCCTCACCGTCGTCGCAGTCAGCGGCGCCGCCCGCCTTGCAAGCGCTGTCGGCGCAGGCGTCACCAGCAGTGCACGCGTCGCCATCGCTGCAGTCGCCGTCCTGCGGGGGATTGAGGCAGCCGGTCTGCGGGTCGCAGGTGTCCTTGGTGCATACGTTGCCGTCGGCGCAGGTCGGACCGACGCCGTGCTCGCAGCTACCCGCCTTGCATGCGTCGCCAATCGTGCACGGGTTGTCGTCCGTGCAGGTGACGTCGGCTGGCAGGTGGAGGCAGCCATCCTTGGCGTCGCAGCTGTCGGCGGTGCAGACCTCGTCGTCGTCGCAGGTGGTCGCCGCGCCAGCGAGACACACCCCGTCCTTGCAGGCGTCACTCGGGGTGCAGGCGTCGCCGTCATCGCAGGAGCCGGCGACCGCGTCGTGCTTGCAGCCAGCGGCGGCGTCGCAGGAGTCGTCGGTGCAGGCTTCGCCGTCGTCGCAGTCCGAAGCCGCACCGCCGGCGCAGTCGCCGTCCTTGCAGACATCGCCAGCCGTGCAAGCGTCGCCGTCATCGCATGACGCCGCGTTGTCGACGTGCGTGCAAGCGCCATCGTCGCCGCAGCCATCGTCGGTGCAGGGATCGCCGTCGTCGCAGTCCGCGACAACACACGCGGGCGTCAGGCAGAGGCTCTCGTAGTCGTCGCAGCAGTCGCCCTCGCCTGCGCAAGCCTCGTCGCACTGGCATGCCGCTCCCGCGTCGAAGTCGCCGCAGCGATCCTCGCACGATGTCGCACCGCCAGCGCCGTCGCCGCCGTCGGAGCCAGCGTCGGAGCCAGCGTCGGAGCCAGCGTCGGAGCCAGCGTCGGAGCCATCGTCGGAGCCAGCATCGACGTCGTCGACGATGGCGACGCATAGAGCCTCGTAGTCGTCGCAGCAGTCGCCCTCGCCGACGCATTCCATGTCGCACTGGCAAGCCGCACCCTGGTCGAAGTCACCGCAGCGGTCCTCGCAGGAAGCCCCGCCGCCACCGTCCACTGGCACATCGGCGACGCCGGTATCGGTCGGCCCGCTGTCGAGGACGCTGGTATCGGCGCCGCCACGGCCACCGGTGTCGACCGCCACGTCAGCCTCTTCGCTGTCGGCCGCAACCCCGCTGTCGGCGCCGACGCTGTCGGCGGTGCCCGAGTCGGTGGCGCCGCCGCCGGTGTCGGACGAGCCACCGTCATCGCTGCACGCGCTGGCCGCCAGCATCAAGCAGATCACGGCGACGAGAGGCACAGCCGCGTGCGGCGAGAGACATCGTAGGCGAATGGCCATGAGGCAACCTTCTTGTGAAAAGATACACGCGACCTGCATGCCGAGCGGGCACGCCAGCCTGGTCGCGGCGGCGGATCCGCTTGGACGTGAGGCGGGCACGGTGCGGACCGAGCGCAAACATCGTCAAGGCGATGTGGCCAACTCCGCCGACAACACCTTGTTCAAACTGGAGAATATCACCTGTCATCCGGTCAGGCCCCGGCCCCATGCGGAGCGCCGCCGGGCCGGGCCGGCCTGGGGCACGCCGCGGCACGAGACCCGGTGCCGCACGCAC
>CALGHC010000713.1 GCA_937915965.1 uncultured Myxococcales bacterium | reverse complement strand
GCCGCTCGCGTCGGCCTTCCACGCCTCGCTCGGAGATCGAAGCCAGTACGCGGGGCTAGCCGCGAGGGCGCCGGTCGTCGCGTCGTCTCACTCGCGCCAGATGAACTTCCAGGGGTGGCGCTTGAGATCCTTGAGCAACAGCTTGATATCCATGAATAGTTCGTTGTCCATCAGGATGCCGCCGACCGTGCCGCGGCCCTGGCGGGCGTTGTCGGTGACGGCGCGGGCGTCGGTGACGACGCCGTCGACCTTGTCGAGCACGCCGAGCACCTTCGCCTGGCCTTCCTTGCCGAAGACCACCTCTGCGGTTGGCTCGTCGCGCAGACGGCCTGAGAGCTCTTCGAGGTTGCGCGCGATCTGGCGAGCGTCGCGGATCACCGGTCGGCTGCCCTCGTCGAGCCGGTCTGAGAACGCCTCGACATGTGCGATCGACCGCCTGACCGCGCGGCCATCGCCGACGGCGATCTGCAATGCGTCGACGACCCGATCGATCTTGACGCCGGTGTCGTCGAGGCGAGCGATGACCTCACGCACTGTCGCGCGGTTGTCCTTGACGAGCGCTCCGGCTTCGTCGACGGCGGCTCGGGCCGCGACGACGGTCTCGTCGCTGTGGCGCAGCAGATCGCGCACGATCTGCTCGTTGTCTTCGAGGAGCCGAGCGACGATCTCGGCGACCCGCGCGAGCTGCATGCTGACTACCTCGAAACGCAGCGGCGGTTCCCCGGCCACCTTTGCGCCGCTGACGAGCAGGGGCTCATCGAAGTCACCCGGGTCGACCTCGATGTACTTCTCGCCCAGCACGCCAAGAGTCGACACGTAGAACCGCGCACCTCGATGCAGCGTGCGGCCCATCTCTGGATCGAGATCGAGGGTCACGCGCACGACCACGTTGCGGCCGACGGCTTCATCGCGCTTTCCGCCCCAATAGGAGATCGTGCTGATCCGGCCGGCGGTCACGCCGGCGATCTTGACCGCAGCGCCCGGTTTGAGGCTAGAGGCCGTCGCGTAGTCGACATGCACGAGGTGGCCGGTAGCTCCACCCAGATCGCCGAGCAGCAGCACGAAGGCGACGAGCAGGCCGATGCAAAAGAGCACCAGCGCGCCGACCTTCAACTCCATGCTGCGCTGTTTCACCTGGCTGATCCTCGCTCACGCTGTCGGCTGCTCCCGCCCACGCGTGCCAACCTCGCGTCACGGATGCCGCCTGCAGCGGCTTACAGTACCATCGGGCCGTCGGCAAGTCCTCGGATGAACTGGCGCACGATCGGATCCGTGCTCTCGCGGAAGGCCTCAGGTGTGCCATCGAGGTGGATGTTGCCCCTGTACAACATCGCGATCCGATCGGCCACGCCGAAGATCGAGCGCAGATCGTGGCTGACCACGATCGAGGTGACCCCATGGTCGTCCGACAGGCTTCGTATGAGTCGATCGACGTGCGGCGCCGCGAGCGGGTCGAGGCCCGTGGTGGGCTCGTCGAAGATGACGTACTCGGGCGACTGGGTAAGCGCTCTGGCGATGGCAACCCGCTTGCGTAGGCCGTCGCCGATGTCTGCGGGAAAGCGGTCGGCCTCGTCGTGCATCTGGACCATCTCCAGGTATCGCATCGCCTCTTGCCGCGCGGCCGCCGCGTCGAGCCCACGGTGTTTTCGCAGCGGCAACATCACGTTCTCGCACAGCGTCATTGAGTCGAAGAGGGTCGAATGCTGGAACACCATCGCGCACTTCTTGCGCACCGGATAGAACGCCTTCTCACTCAGATCTGTCACGTCGACCCCGTCCAGCAGTACCCGGCCGGCGTCGGGCCGCAGCAGGCCGACAAGGTGCTTGACGAGCACTGATTTGCCCGCACCAGAGATGCCGACGATGAAGAGGATGCTCCCCGTGCCGACGGTAAGTGACACGTCGTCGAGCACGACCTTGTCGCCGAACGCCTTGCGGATATTCCGAAATTCGATCACGGCAATCAGGCCCCGCCACCGCACGTGGACTGTCGGACCCCGTGCCCGGCTCCATCGGTCGGCCCAGGGGTCATTGACGCGACTGTGCCCGAGCCGCGCGGAGACGACCAGCGAGCGCGCCTCACAAGCTACGGCTGGTCGGCGAAGCGGGCGAGCAGGCGCTGGAAGCCGAGCTCGGTGAACGTCGCCGTCAGCGCCTCTCGGTCGGCGGGCTGTGGGGCGAGGTCGGTCACGGCAATGGGCAAGTCGGCGTCGGTCACCAGCGCGACGAGGCGCTGGGCCAGTGCGACGGCGTCGCGACCTTCCTCGAGCAGCCGGCGGGTGCGTTCGGACGCGATCTGTTCGATAGCGGCGTACACACCCGCGATCGTGCCATGCTCGTTCAGGAGCTTCGCTGCCCCCTTGCGGCCGATGCCTCGGATGCCGGCGATGTTGTCCACGGCGTCGCCCATGATCGCCAGCAGGTCGGCGACCTGGACCGGGGCAACGCCCCATTTCTCAGCAACAGCTGGAGGATCAAAGACGATGTTGTTGCGCTCGTCGAGCTGCCGCACTGCGCCGCGCTCGCCGTCGCCGTCGATCACCAGCTGCATCAGATCCTTGTCGCCGGACACGATCAGCACGTCCATGCCGGCTTCGCGGCCGCGGCAGGCGAGGGTCGCGATGATATCGTCAGCCTCGATACCGACTTGCTCAAGCACCGGCAGCCCTAACTCCCGGCAGAGCCGCACGACGATGGGCCACTGCGTGCGCAGGTCCTCGGGCATTGGCGGTCGGTTGGCCTTGTAGGCGGGGTCGATTGCGTCCCGAAAGGTACCACCGGCTGTGTCGAAACAGATCGCCGTGTAGTCAGGGCGCCAGCGCTCAAGCAGGCGCAGCAGCGCGCCGGTGAAGCCAAAGACCGCGTTGGTAGGTGCCCCCGACGGGCTGCTCATCGAACGAATGGCGAAGTAGGCCCGGAAGATCGCGTGCGAGCCGTCGAGCAGCACAAGGAGCGGTCGCCCCTGGCTGTCGCTGCGCCCGAACCCGATCCCGCTTGAGTCCGCGTCGACTCGGCCGGCGGAGCGTGCCGCTGTCGGGCGCTCAACCACCGGGGCAGTAGGCGTCGTAGTCGGGACAGCAGTCGCCGAAACCGGTGCATGCCTCGTCGCAGTAGCAGGTCGAGCCGTCGGGGTTCTTGGCGCTGCCGCCGCACTTGCCGTCGCAGCTGCCAAGATCGCAGTCGGCCTTGCAGCTCTCCTTGCTTTCGGAGTCGTCGCACTTGCCGTCGCCGCAGTAGCCGCAGTCCTTCGGGCAGGTCGCCTTGGTCTCGGCCATCTCGCAGCTGCCATCTCCGCAGAATGCTTCGCCGTAGCAGGAACCGCAGTCCATCGGGCAGCCGCTGCAGGTTTCGCCCAGCGCGCAGACATCGTCTCCGCAGCCCGTCGGGCAGCCGCCGCAGTCGCTCGGGCAGCCGGCGCAGGTCTCACCCTTCTCACAGAAGCCGTTGCCGCACGTCACGTTGCAGCTGTCGCATGAGCCAGCGCATGTCTCGACGCAGATGTCGGTCCAAGCGTTTGCGCACTCTGGCTTGGCAGCGATCACGCAGCTCTCGCAGTCGCAGCCCTGGCAGCCGCCTGCAGGATGCGCCATGCAGCCATTGGTGCACGCGCCGCAGTCGATGATGCAGTTGCTGCAGGTCTCCGACCCGCCGCAGGCTCCATCGCCGCAGAAGGGCACCGGGCACACCGGGCCCTCGCACTGCTGGCTGCACTCGTTCACGCAGATGCTGTCCCAGGCCGACGCGCAGCAGTAACTGTCCATGGCGCAGACGCACGTCTCGCAGGCGCATCCAGGGCAGCCGGCAGCGCCGCCCGCCTGGCAGCTTGCGTCGCACGCGCCACAGTCTTGGGCGCAGGTGGCGCAGCTTTCGTTCGCCTCGCACTTGTCGTCGCCGCAGACCCCGCCACCAGGCGTCCCTCCACCTTCGTCGGCGCACGACCCGCAGTCGATCGGACACGTCGTGCAGACCTCGCCCGCCACGCACAGCCCGTCACCGCACTTCACCGCTGGCTTGCAGTCGTTGGGGCACGTTGAGAAGTCTTCGCCGCCGCTGCATTTGTCGTCGCCGCACAAGCCTCCAGTCGGGCACGGCGCACCGTTGCACGCGGCGCTGGCGCACTCGCTCATGCAGATCGAGTCCCACGCTGACTGGCAACAGTACGAGTCCATGTCGCAGACGCACTTCTCACACTCGCAGCCTCCACATCCGGGGCTGCTCGATACCGTCGCGCAGCCGGGCAAGCAGACCCCGCAATCGGCGCCGCACGACGAACAGTCTTCGCTGCCCGCCTGACAGATGCCGTCGCCGCATGCGCACGCGCCGCAGTCTTTGGGGCAAGTGCCGCAGGTCTCCCCCGGGTTGCAGATTCCGTTGCCGCAGCCCGTCGGCTGCTGGCACTCGACGGTCAATGTGACGTTTCCAGTCGCCGCGGCCTTCGTGTCGATCACGATCAGGCGCTGCACTTTCGGGCCGAGCCCGAACTTGAGCTTCGTGCCGTGGGCGGCGCAGGTTCCTGGCGCGCAGGTATCGGTGCCCGCCGCGATGAGGAAGATCTCAGCGCCGGCCTTGTCGGCCCCGGTCAAGATCACGTCGGCGGCGACGGTCACCTCGCTCGCTAGCGCGACCACCGTCTCACCGCCGGTCCACTGCCACGGCGAGCACGAGTAGGCGTTCATCTTCGAGGCGCCACTGGCACCCAGATCGATCTGCAACGACGCGCCACACGAGAGGGGCTTGGGTACGCAGGGCTGCTTGTTGCAAGCGTTGCCTGCCGCGCAAACACCCTGCTTGCATACGCCTTCCAGCGCACACGGCCCGGCGGCTTTGCATTTCGCTCCGTCCGCTGCGCTGGTCGCCTCACACGCTCCGCTGTCGACGTTGCATTTCCCCGACCAGCACGGCCCAAGACCGATTGGGGGGCAGTCGGCGTCCACAAGGCAGACGTTGGGGTCGATCGTCGGCACATCCGGCGAGCCACCGTCGCTGATGTCCGTCGTCGTGGCATCGGTCGCGTCCGCGCCCGCGTCGTCGTCGACGTCACCGACGAGGTCGGCTTCGACTGCGTCCGGCTCGCCGACGTCGCTGGCGCCGGCGTCTTCATCGACGTCGGCAGCGCTGTCTGGTTCGCCCTGGTCGGCCTGTTCGACGCTGTCGACCGCGACATCCGTCCCGCCCGTGTCATCCCCCGCGTCCCCGAGCGTGGTGGATGCGTCCGAACCGCCGCCTGTGGGGCCTGCGTTGCCGTCGCTGCTCGAGCAGGCCGCCGCCACGGCGACCAGCACGAAGGTACACGCAATAGGTAGAGCCGCCACCGTCGGGCGGCGCTTTCGGCTTGGGCGTGGGTCGGTCATCGCGAGCTCCGTGCATTCGAATGGAGCGCTGCAGCGCAGCGGGAGAGGGCTCGGCGCCCCATGTTGGCTCGTTCGAACAGGGAATCTAGCGCATGGCTCCCGTGGCCTGCAAGCGACCCGGCCGCCTCAGCGGCACGACCGCTCAAATACGACGGCCGGCGGGCCGCATTGGCAACCCGCCGGCCGCGGAGCACGGTCCCTCAGAACGTGCGTCGTCGATTCTTCAGTCAGCCCTCATGATACTGAATGCAGTCGGCGGGTTCGGCCAGACGCAGTTTCTTGAGCGCAGCACTTTCAATCTGGCGGATTCGCTCGCGTGTCAGGTTGAACTTCGTGCCGACCTGCTCAAGGGTCAGCGTCTGCTCGCAGCCGATCCCAAAGCGCATCCGCAGCACGGCCTCTTCGCGCGGCGCAAGGCGGGCCATCAGGCGGCGGGTGTGCTCGGCCAGGTCGGCCTTCATGCACTCCTCCAACGGACGGATCGCCTTCTCGTCTTCGATGAAGTCCGACAGCTGGGCGTCATCGTCACCGACCGTCGCGTCGAGTGACAGGGGGGCGCGGACCATCTTGAGGATGTGCTCGACCTGCTCAATCGACTGGCCCGTTCGCTCCGCGACCTCCGGTACCTCGGGCTCGCGGCCGAGCTCTTGTTCGAGGGCCGCTCGCTCTCGCATGATCCGATTGAGGGCTTCGATGAGGTGGACCGGGATGCGGATGGTTCGGCCGTAGTCGGCGATGGATCGCGTGATCGACTGGCGGATCCACCACGTGGCGTAGGTCGAGAACTTGTGGCCACGCTGCCACTCGAACTTCTCAACGGCTTTGATGAGGCCAATGTTGCCCTCTTGAACCAGGTCCAACAGGTGCATCCCGCGGTTGGCGTAGCGCTTGGCGATCGAAACGACCAGGCGCAGGTTCGCCTGGATCATCACGCTGCGGGCCTCGTCGATGGTGCGCTGCGAGTCGCGCAGGATGCGCAGTCCACGCGACGCCTCCTCGGCGGTCCCACCGAACGCGGCGGCGCCTCGAAGCGCCTCCAGGGCATGGCCGGCGACTTCCTTGCGCGCCCGAGCCCGGTCGCTGCGTGCGCGGCGGGAGAGAAGCGCCTCGCAGTCGAGGCGCGCCAACTCGGCGCGGTCCATGTGGGCGTCCTCGAGGCCGGCGCGCAGCTCCTGCTCGGTCCGCAGGCAGTCGCTCGCCAGGTCCCGGTAGATCTCCAGAGCCGTTCGAATCAGGCGCTCTCCGACACGATTCTCCCAGAAGGTTCGGAACTTGGCGCGCATCGCCTGATTCAGCGGGTCATCCTGGGTCTGACCGGGCGTGCCGCAAGCGGCGAGTCGGTCGATCTCCTCGTCGAGCTCGACCACCCGGGTGCGGAAGCGGTCGGCCCGGGCCAGCGTGGTCAAGCGCGCGTCGCGGTCGCGCCAGTCCCATTCGGTTGTCCATTCGCGCAGCAGATCGTGGTCTTCGGCCATCTCGCGCGGGACCTCGCGGAGCAGAACGCTCGACTGCGGGTGCCCCTCCAGGACCTCAATGATCGCCGCGGACGCCCCCTCCATGCGCTGCGAGATCTCGGCCTCACCTTCCCGGGTCAGCAGCGAGACACGTCCGATCCCATGCAAGTACAGCACGGTCGGATCAACCTGACGGGCCGAGTGGGTCGAAAGCGCATCGGTGGATCGACCAGGGCGGCCGCGACGCTGCTCAACCACCATCTCGGACGAACTGACGCTGGCGGCGACCAGATCGTGGCGGCGCTGCATATGTGCCAACGCGGAGTCGTCGTCGCCCCTGTGAAGTTCAGCCTCGCCGGCCCCATGTCCACCGTCCCCGACCAGATCTTCGGCCAGATCTTCGGCGCGAGGCCCCATGTCGTTGGTGTCTTCGTCGCCGATTTCCTCGTTGCGGTCGTCGGTACAGTCTTCAAGCTCTTCGGTCGCGGCGTTGTGCGGCATGGGCTGTCTCCTGGTCGCAGTGGCGGGGGGCGGCAGTCATCGCGGACTGCCGCGACTGGGCCGTCCGGGGGAGACAGGTGCAAGTCCGCGACCACTTTCTCGCCGAGTGCCGAAGCTGTCTTGAAAACAGCGGGTTCGAGAGATGGCGAGCCACCATCGGATCTCGTCAGGGCCGACGACCGTGACACGGCTGTCATGGACGCTGCAGCGATGGGGGGTATTACGTGCAATCGGCGGAAAACAGGGACGTAAGTCCACTATCCGTGCCGATCGCGCGGCCGCCGAGCAGGCCAGACGAATGTCAGGTTGACACCACTACTGTTCGCCGAGCTCCAGCGGACGTCCCGATTTGCAGGCAGCCGGCGCGGCCAGGTTCGCGGGCCACCGGCGCGGCTAGGTGCGCGCGGCGAGCTCGTCCATGCGCGCCATCACCGCCTGCGCGGCATCGGTGCGATTCAGGCGCATCAGGAAGGCCGCGTGGGTTTGCAGGCAACTCTGCAGGTCGCGACGCTCGTCGGCCTGCTCCCAGATCTGAGCGGCTCTCTCGAACGCCGCGTCTGCAGCATCGGCATCGTCGGTGTCCGCCAGGACCTCGCCGAGGGTCTGCAGGGACGCCGCCCGGGTTCGCAGTACGTCGCTGAGCTGCGCGGCCGCGACGCTGCGGCGGGCCCAGGTGACTGCGCGCGCGGTGTCGTCGCGCGTGCGCGCACACAGCGCCAGATTGCGCGCGGCGTCAGACAACAGATTGTGGTCGGCCAAGCGTCCCGCGCCCTCGACCGCCTTGTAGAGCAGCGTCTCGGACTCCTCGAGTCTGCCGGCCACCAGCAGAG
>CALGHC010000712.1 GCA_937915965.1 uncultured Myxococcales bacterium | reverse complement strand
CCGCCGAGGAGAACAAGCAGCAGGGCATCGTCGATCTCGGCTACCTGTCGCTCGCGCGCCTGGCCTACGAGTACCAGCAGTACGACGCGGCGATCTTCTACTATCGCAAGATCTCGAAGAACTCGCCCAAGCTCGCGCGGGCATTTTACGAGAGTGGCTGGACCTACTTCGTCAAGAACGACATCAGCCGCGCGCTGGGCACCTTCCACGCCCTGCACAGCCCCTACTTCTCGCACCATTTCTACCCAGAGCTGTGGATTCTTGAGGCGACGATCTACGTCAACAACTGCCACGACGATCGCGCCGAAGAGGCGATCAAGCGCTTCGAAGAGGATGTGCTGGTGCTCGGCCCGCCGTTGCGCGACTTCCTGCGGCGCCATCGCCGCCCCGAAGACTTCTTCGTCGGCCTGATCGAGGCGGTGAACAAGAAGCGGGGCCTGCCCAGGCAGCTCGTCTCACCGGTCCTGCAGAACGTAGAGTTCTACAATCTTTACAAGACGATCCGGCAGATCGAGCGCGAGGAGGCCGCCCTCAAGGAGAACCTCGCCGCGCTGGGTCGCTTCGGCCAGGAGCAGCTTGAGAAGCTCAGCCAGCTGCGCTCGGAGCGCATCGCTGAGGCGGGGGTGGTCGTCCAGCAGACCCTGCGATTGGCTCAGAAGGACCTCAATCACTACCAGGACAAGCTCACTGAGCTTCAACTCGATCTCGAGGAGAGCAAGCTCAAGAACCTCGACAAAGAGATCGCCCTCTCTGCCGGCGGTACCGTCGAGGCCGAACCCGCCAGCAAGGCCGGCGAGGGCGGCGCGGCGACGGCGATCGCAGGATCCGACTCGATGGTCTGGCCCTTTGAGGGCGAGTTCTGGAAGGACGAGATTGGTGCGTACCGCTCGTTCGTGAGCAGCCAATGCGATGACGAGAACTGAACGAACGTTCGTTCGCAGGATCCCCTTCCTCGCGATCGGCCCGGCGGGCCAGTCCATTGCCCGCCGTTTGAGCATGAGGTCGACTATGTCCATTCGCACCGCGCCGGGTCACCGAGACCAGCGCCCCGCACTGACTGTTCTCGTCGCGCTCGCGGCGCTCGCTCTGCCGAGTCTGGCCGCCGCGCAGGCGCTGGTGCCTGTCGAGGCTGGCTCCGCGCATAAGGCGAAGACCAAGAAGGCCTCGCTCGTCGATGAGTCGGAGTTCAGGCGGGACGACAAGCCGGCGCCGAAGAAGGACCCCAACGCCCTGCAGAAGGGCGGCTTCGACTATGAGAATCTCGAACAGGGCGTCTTCACCCCCAAAGAGCAGGCCCTGCAGGTCGCCAAGTCGCGCACGCGGCGCAAGATCATCGAGCAGATCCAGAGCCTCATGGAGCGCAACCCGCGCCACCCCAAGATGGCCGAGATGCTGTTCCGGCTTGCCGAGACCTATTGGGACGAGAATCACTACCAATACCTGCTGCAGCGCGCCGACTTCGACAAGCGCATGAGCGACTTCGAGGCTGGACGCACCAAGGTCAAGCCGGTTGAGCCGGTCGAGAACTACCAGCAGTCGATCCGCTACTACGAGATGATCCTCTCGCAGTTTCCCAACTACGACCGCATCGACGAGGTGCTGTTCCGCCTGGGCAAGGCGGCCCTCGATCAGGGCAAGGCGCTCGGCGACAAGGTGATGAGCAACAAGGGTGTGCAATACCTCAACCAGCTCGTGCAGAAATACAGCGACTCCAAGTACATCGCCCGTGCCCACCTCGCCCTGGCTGAGCACTTCTTCGACGCCAACAACCTCACGCTCGCCAAGATGAACTACGAGCGCATCGTCCAGAACTACAAGACGAGCCCGGCGTTCAACTACGCCCTCTACAAGCTTGGCTGGGTCTACTTCAACCTCCAGGAGTTCCGCCGGACGGTGCAGACCTTCCAGCAGGTCGTCTCAGAGATCGACAAGTCCAAGGGGCCTGGCGATTTCCGTGACCAGGCTCTCAAGGATCTCGTGCCTGCGTACGCAGAGCTCGACGACGGTTGGCGCGAGGCGAAAGACTATTTCTCGAAGGTCGAGGGTGACAACAACATGTGGAAGCGTCTCGAGACGCTCGCCAACCTCTACGTTGCCTCCGACAAAGATCAGATGGCCACCGACCTGTTCAGCCACTTCATCGCGGTGAAGGGGACGGACGAGCGCTGCATCGACTGGCACGAGCAGGTCGTCGACATCTACCTCAAGGTCGGCAACTTCACCGACACCGAGATGGCGATGCAGCGGTTCCTGTCATTCACCGACGAGCGGACCAGCCCGTGGGTGGCGGCCAACCGCGGCAACGCCGAATATATGGAGAAGCAACAGGACCTCGGTGAGAAGTGGCTGCTCTTCACGGCGAACTATCACCACCAGAAGGCGCAGAAGCAGCAGGAGGAGACCAAGGCCGCCGAGGTCGCCCTGCCGGAGTACGCCAAGGCTGCGGCCGCCTACAAGGAGTTCTTGCGGCGCTACGACAACTCCAAGAAGGCCTACATCGTCAACTTCTATCTCGCCGAGGTGCTCTACGATCAGCTGCACGACTACAAGGGGGCCTGGCAGATGTACGAGAAGTGCATCGAGCGGGACTCGAAGGGCGAGTACGTCGAGGACAGCGCGCTGGGAGTCATCTACTCGGCGCAGGAGATCATGAAGCGCACGCGGACCTGCTGGGAAGAGGACAAGTGGGTCGAGCGCGACGACTGCCCGCCCCTCCTCGAGGACGTCGGCGAGGGAGTCTCCTACGAAAAACAGAAGGACGACCAGGTCACCGAGGAAGAGATCAAGCAGGCGCAAGTCCCCAAGAAGCGTCAGCAGCTGCACCCGCTGGAGGCGTCCTTCGTCAAGGCAGCCGATACCTACGTGCGGCTGATGTTCGAACTCAAGGACGCGCTGGCAGCCAAGAAGAAGAAGATGGGCAAACGCGGTCGTGACGTTCCCGGCATCATGTATCTCGCCGCCGCGACCTACTATGACCGCGGTCAGTACCCCGAAGCGGTGGAGCGGCTCGTCAAGGTCTACGACTACGATCAGGAGCGCGGCGAAGCTGAGATCTCGGTCAAGACCCTCATCGACATCTACGCGCGTCTCAGGGACTGGGCGAAGATCGAGGAGTGGTCGCGCAAGATGCTCGACCGCGGCCGCAAGCTGAAGGTCTTCAAGGTCCGCGACCTCAAGAAGTACATCGCCGTGTCGATGGGTGAGCAGGCCCGCGAGCTCGCCGAGCGCAAAGAGTTCGAGATGGCGCACGCCAAGTACGACGCCATCCTTGCCGAGTTCCGCAAGGAAGAGAAGGAGTTGGCCGCAACGGCGCTGTACAACAAGGCCGCCATCTACGAGATCCAGAAGGACGAAAAGAGCGCCATCCAGACCTATGAGCGCGTGGTCAAGGAGTTCGGCAAGGCCGAGGTGGCCCCCGAGGCCATGTTCAACATCGGCATGATCTACGAGGCGCAGACCCAGTTCAAGGACGCCGCTGACGCCTTCTTGGCGATGACCAAGTTCCGCAACAACGCCCAGGCAGCGCAGGCCCTCATCAACTCCGGTCAGATCCTCAACGCCCTGGGTGAGTACAAGGAATCGGCCGCGGCGTATGACAAGTTCATCAAGCTCGCGCTGACGCTCAAAGGCGACGACGACGACACCAAGCGACTCGCGGCGCTGAGCGCCGACGCGGCGATGGAGATCGGTCGCGTCTGGGAGCGTTCTGGCGACTACAAGAAGGCCGCGACCTGGTACAGCAAAGTGCTGAAGTTCAAGGACCGTCCAGACCTGCATGTCGAGGCGCTGTCGCGCGAGATCCGCGCCCTGAAGGACGACAACGCCAAGAAGAACCGCAAGAAGGTCATGGCCTTGATCGCCCTCGTCCTCACGGCCTGGGACCAGGAGGGCGCTCGGGCAGGCAAGGCGCCGTACTACTACGCCCAGGCGATCTTTGAGCGCGCCGAGTATGCCTTCGATGACTTCAACGGGCTGACGTTGAAGGACGCCAAGAAGATGAAGGACCTCAAGCCGATGCTCGAGCGCCAGGCGGTCGCGTTGAAGAAGGC
>CALGHC010000711.1 GCA_937915965.1 uncultured Myxococcales bacterium | reverse complement strand
GACGCCTCGGCCAGCCAGCGCGACTCGGTGACGTAGGCGACGCGGCCGCTGGCCTGACGCAAGCGCTGCAGCAGCAGCGCGGTCTTGCCGCTGCCGGCCGAACCGACCAGCACCAGCGGCGGACGGTGGCGCAACGCCGCCCACTGGGTGTCGTCGAAGGACAGGGGCTTGTCGAGCAGCAAAAAGTCCGGGCGCGTCGGGTGCACGAAGCGCATCGGCTGGCAGTCGGCGGCGTCGACCTCAGTGATGACCTCGATCTTGTCTTCATCGACCCGCGCGCCGCGCAGGAAGCGCGACTTGTCGTAGGCGTGGTTGCGAATGACCTCAAGCAGCAGGCACACGGTCTCGCCGTCGTGGCGGATGAACTGCAACAGCAGGCGCGAGGCGTCGTCGAGCCGGGCTCGGAAGTACGGGCCGCCGGCGAGCTTCTTGACGTCGGCCGAACGCAGGTCGTCGCGTTCGATAGCCGTGCGGATCTTGTCGACTTTTTTGGCGAGTGTGCCGGGCGCGAGGCCGGAGTAGGTGAGGCAGCGCATGGGGGCCGTCTTCCGGGAAGTTGAAGGGGAAGGGGAAGGGGAAGGGGAAGGGGAAGGGGAAGGGGACGATAGCGCACCGCATGGCGGGTGGCGAGCGGCGTCTGGAACGAGCCCCCGGATTCTGAACCGCACCTGCGAGTTTTCCAAGTGGTTGACCGTCTCGGCCCAGCCGCCATAGGCTGCTCGGTGCCTCCCGCCATGGGTTGGCGAGCGGAGCCACACATGCTGAGCAGGGTCACCGTCAAGGGCTACCGGAACGTGCTGGCGAGCGCCGCCGAGTTCAAGCGGGTCAACGTCCTCGTCGGCCCCAACAACGCCGGCAAGTCCAACTTTCTGCGGGCGCTTCGGTTCGTCTCGGACTTTGCCGGTGGCGGAAGTCGGCCGGCGGGCCTGGCCAACACCGTGACAGATCACGGCGCAGAGAACCTGCGCACCTGGGGCAGCAGCGCGACCAGCCCGGTCGAGTTCCGGTGGCACGGACGTCTCGAAGGAGGCGACGAAATCCAGCACCGCTTGGAGTTCGCATTCGGCGGCGAGGGGAGCTTCCCGCAGGGCTTCCATGTGGTTCACGAGCAATTCATCGTGCGCGATGAGATGGGACAATCCACTCCCAAGGCCGAGGCGAGCTGGTTTCCGCTCACGGGCCAACTCGATTGCCATGTCCAGGGCAAGAAGCTGCCCGCCTCGCCCGACGCCGCGCAGCTCAACACCATGGAGTCCCTGCTTATCCAGCGGTCGGCCATGTTGGAACGAGACGGCCTGCGCGACGTGGCCACCAAGGTGTTGGGGCCGCCCGCCAAACAATGGTTGGCCGAACTCCAGCGGCTGCGGGTCTATCGCTGTGCCCACTTCGATCCAGACACGGTAGCTGCGCCGGCACAGTCGGAGCCGGAAACGCGATTCCTTGCTGTGGACGGTCGGAACCTGGCCAACGTGCTGCGCCATATTGAACAGGCCGGAGGTGAGGGGCTCGGGAACATCCAAAGCCGAATGACCGAGCTGATCCCCGACCTGCAACGACTGTGGGTCTATGACGGCGCGGGCAACCAACGGTGGGTGCGACTGGCACTGTCGACCACAGGACAACCAGACGGGCCAGCCAGGACGGTGCAGTTGGGTCGGATGTCTGACGGCACCGTGCAGGCCCTGGTGCTCGCCACTTTGCTGTTCTCCCCGGAGCCGGCGCGCGTTCTGTGCCTGGACGAGCCGGAGTTGAACCTCCACCCAGCCTGGGTCCGACGCATGGGCCTGTGGATGGACGAGGGGCACCCCGCTTCGCAGCTCTTCCTCAGCACCCACTCTCCGGAGCTGCTCGACGCGCTGACCGATGGCTTCGTGCGCGGCGATGTCGCGGTCTTTGTTTTCGGCAAGGGTGGCTCGAGCAGCCCGCGGCAGATGCGACGCCTCGCTCTCTCTGAGGTGCAAGGGACCTTCGACCAGGGTTGGCAGCTCGGCGACCTGTATCGCGTCGGTGACGTCAGCCTGGGGGGCTGGCCGTGGTGAAGATCGACCTGTTCTGCACCGGCGCATACACCGAGATCGGTGGGCTGAGCAGCTTCCTGGAGCGAACCCTGGCCGGCGACGGGGCCGCAGTCGAGGTCAGCCGGCGCTTTCCGGCGGTGACCAAGCCCGGGCCCAGAATCGACGCGGCGGCGCCCGCCGCGCGCCACTCGGGCGTGACGGGGCCAGCGCTCGTGCAGTGGATGACGGAGATCCTCGGCGCCTACGGGACGGAGGCCGATCTGATCGTCTTGGCAGACGACGCGGACTGCCGATGGTGTCCAGATCACGCCGCCTGGGTGCGATGGCAGGCCGAGGTACAGCACGCGGTTGAGGCGGCCGTCGGGCGTCGCATCCAGGTTGTCACGCTGCTGGCTTCCCCTGAAGTGGAGGCGTGGTTCGTCGCCGACTGGACTCGCGGGTTCCAGTCCCTGATGCGAGACCGGGTCGGCGACATCCACGCGGCCACAAAGAACGTCATTGGCGTCGCCCCTCCTGCGGGAGTCGAGGAATTCGGTTGCCCCCAGGTCAATGGCGCCTGTTCGACCAAGTTGAGCGACGCGTTGACCGCGGCGCTTGCTGCGAGAGAGATCCGGTACAGCAAACGCGTGGACGGCCCCGTGATGCTGCGCAGTTTGGCGGCCGACCGGGTCGCTGAACACTGCCCGATCTATTTTCGTCGGGCGCTTGCGGATCTGCGTGATTGTGTTCGAGGCCGGGCTCCGCAATCCGGCGGCTGAGGCCGCGGGCGACATCTGAGAAGCCTCGCCTGCGCGAGGCCTGGTCTGCGCGAAGAAGCCCGTCGAGGGTCCGCCGTCGAGGTTGAGCGCGCGCTCCGCGACGAACCCCGTGGCCGCCGCGTCAGAGAGCAGGTGCGCCAGCTCCGACAAGGTGATGCCGCTCGTCGACACGATCACCGTCTTGCCGGCTTTTGTGCGGACTGCGACTGTTCGCTTCACCCGGTTGGCGAAGACCGGATGGCGGCCGAGGATGCGGGCCGGTGGCGTGCGACTCGGCTACCCGGCGGCTGAAGCCGCGGTCTAGGTCTGAAAAGCCTCGCCTTCGCGAGGCTGGGGCTGAGCGGGCTTTTCGGGCTTGGCGGGTTTGGGGTGGGAGGTGGGGCCCAGAATCCACGCCTACCGCGACGGCGGCCGCCAGGCCTGGCATTATCGCCGGGTCCACACCGCGCCGAGGCGTTCGTATGCGCCCGGCCGAGTTCCAGTCTACGCCTTGGAGCCCCCGTGACTCGCTCGTCTGCCACTTTGGGTCGCGGTCTGTACGAGACCCTCATCACCGACGCCCTGGAGCGCGAGCTCGCTCAGCTGGAGCGCGGCATGGCGGCGCGGCGCGGGCCGCTGCGCAACGCCGAGGCGCCCGACCGCCTCTCGCTGCACCTCGCGCGGGTCGTGGAGCGTGCGGTGGCGTCGTTGCCCGACAAGAGCCGGGCGCACGATGGCCTGCTGCTGGCGCGCGAGCTGGTCGACTGGCTGACGCGGCGTCTTGGCGGTGCTG
>CALGHC010000710.1 GCA_937915965.1 uncultured Myxococcales bacterium | reverse complement strand
CCGATCTGACTGAACGACCGAACCTCCGCGCCAGCGCGAGAACGGGCGCGGATGAGGCGGACCGAGCGGACTGAGCAAACCGAGCGGACTGAGCAGACCGAGCAGACTGAGCAGACCGAGCAGACTGAGCAGACCGAGCGGACCGAGCGGTGGAGGTAGTCGGCTATGCGGATGGATCGACCGGTGCCACACGGCGCACATCAGCTCGCTTCGTTCCGGCTTGGGGCCCTCGCAGCCACGTCGCTGATCGCAGCGCTGTGTGCGCCGGCCGCCATCGCCGCGCCCCCCACCGTCGCCGCGCCCGCCGCGCCGGCGCTACCACAAGCTGCGACACCGACGATCGATGCCGCCCTGCCCGGCGAGCTGGCCTTCGACCTGCACGGCTACTTCCGCACGCGCTACGTGCGCATGGCCAACGTCCCCGTGGCCCGCCTCGATGACACGGGGACGCTCGCCTCGGCGGCGCATACCGGCCGCGACGACGCCTCGGACGCGCATTACCTGCACACCCGCCTGCGTCTCGAGCCGAGCCTGCGCTGGGGGGGCGATCCCGCCGCCGGCGTGCTACCCAAGGTCTCGCTCAACGCCCAGGTCGACATCCTCGACACGGTGATCTGGGGCGACAACGCCCGCCAGGCCAGCGTGCCGCTCTTCGCCGAGAACCCCAGCAACACGGGCCTCGCCGGCGACGAGCGGCCGGCCTTCTTCATCCGACGTCTATGGCTGGAGCTGGCGCTGCCAATCGGCCTGCTGCGGCTGGGGCGGCAGGCATCGCAGGGCGGCCTCGGCCTGCTCTTCAATGACGGCAACGGCTTTCGCAACGACTTTGGTGACGCGACCGGTGGGTCGACCTTCGACCGCGTCGTCTTCGCGACCCGGCCGCTGACGGTCATCAACGCCATCAGGCGCGGCGACAAGAGCGAGACGCCGCTCATCTTGCTGGTCGGCCACGACTG
Organism: uncultured Myxococcales bacterium; assembly: GCA_937915965.1. Classification (GTDB taxonomy): domain Bacteria; phylum Myxococcota_A; class UBA9042; order UBA9042; family UBA9042; genus CALGHC01. The sequence continues at coordinate 1,184 of CALGHC010000710.1, read as the reverse complement.
GTTGTCCGAAGACCCGCTCGGTTTCGGCAGCGACGCCGCGTCGACCGATACGCGCCTCAACGGCGGGCCGTTTGGCTTCCTGACGACGCCGACGTGCGGCGACGCCCTCGACCCCGACGGCGGCGCACCCACGCGCAAGTGCGACGACGACGTCAGCGAGTGGCTGACCGCGCTGGTGTGGAAGGACACCCACCTCAACCTGCGTCAGAAGACCGACGAGCTGCTGCTCGGCATCGTCTACGTCAGCCGCGGTCAGGACTTCAACAGCAGCCGAATGCACATCATCGACGGCTTCTGGCGGCTTCGCGTCGGCCTCTCGGCGAGCGGGCCGTCGCTGCTGACCGAGGGCGAGGTCGCCGTCATCCGCGGCAGCACCAACGGCCTCAAGGTCCTGCCCGGCGGTCTCTTCGACGAGAAGACCGGCATCGCCGTCAACGCCATCGAGGGCGACATCCTCAACTACGCTGCCCGCCTGGGCCTGACGTCGCCGGTCTGGGACACCCTGGTCGAGTACGGCCACAGCTCGGGCGACGAGCAGCTGATCGGCGGCGACCGCGCCTTCAAGATGTTCCCCATGCACGCCGACTACAAGATGGGCCTGATCATGTATCCCGTCGTGTTGTGGAGTCGATCGGTGAACACCGCCGCCGGCCAGTCCTCGGGCGCCCTCAACAGCGGTGGTGGCATCTTCAACACGAGCTACATCAACGCCAAGGCGCGCTACCGGCTGACCAAGGAGACCTACCAGCTCGAGCTCGTCGGTCAGGGGCTGATGGGCTGGGCGGACACGCTCAACGGCGGCAAGGTCCTCGGCTTCGTCGCTGACTACTACGCACCACGCGACCCCGCCGACCCGTGGGCCAACAACACCTGCGGCGTCTTCGACCCGGACTGCGCGCTCGGCTGGGAGGTCGATCTCGCCGTGAAGCTCAAGTGGTTGCCGGCGGACCTGCCCGGCGCCGGCCCCAACGACCGCTATCTGCTGCGCTGGAGCAACGAGCTCGGCCTGATGTCGGCCGGCAAGGCGCTGGCGCCGCGCCTCGCCGAGGGCGCAGACATACTCTGGACCGTGCAGTCGCGCATCGCGTTCGTCTGGTAGGCACGTGGCGGCGACGCCTGACCGGCGGCGATGCCTGACCGGCGGCGACGCCTGACCGGCGGCGGCGCCTGGCCGGCGGCGGCGC
>CALGHC010000709.1 GCA_937915965.1 uncultured Myxococcales bacterium | reverse complement strand
CCTCCAGCTCGCCCGCCAGCTCGATGCCCAGCCCGACGTCGTCTTCGTACAAGACCGCACCATCTACGAGGACGCTGAGATCTTCGCGCGCACGCTGCACGACCACCGAGTCATGAGCGCGCGGGATTGTGAGACGTACATGGGCATGTACCACGCGATCCGCGACACCCTTCCCAAGCCCGATCTGTTGATCTACCTGCGCTGTTCGCTCCGCGGCATCCGCCGGCGAATCAGAAGCCGCGGTCGCCCCGAGGAGCAGGAGCTCGATATTCGCTACCTGCGAACCTTGCACCGCGCGTACGAGTCGTGGTTCGAGGGCTACGACCTCGGCCCAACCATGGTGATCGAGACCGAGCGCCTCGACTACCTCGCTGATCTGGTGCATCGCCTGGCGTTGACGTCTGCGCTCGAACCGCTATTGCGAGTTCAGACCGCTCAGCCTTCCCTATGAGCTTGTGCGACCGCCGGCTCGGCTGAGATCTCCGCCGTCGGCCGCGACCATGTGCCGGGCCAGCTTGCGCCGGTGGGCCACAGATTCCAGCGCTAGCTTCAGGCAGCGGATTGCACGTGCGGGTTCCCGCAGCATCACCAGGCGGCAACGCCGTATCACCCGAGCGGCAGCACCGAGCGACACCAACAATGGCCTTCTCTGCACGACAGCGCCCCGCCTTGCTCGAACGCCTCGCCAGCGAGCCGTTTGACGTCCTGGTCGTCGGCGGAGGGGTCACCGGCGCCGGGGTTGCCCGCGACGCGGCGTTGCGCGGTCTGCGCGTCGCCCTGGTCGACAAGGGCGATTTCTCCGGCGGCACCTCGTCGCGTTCGTCCAAGCTGATCCACGGCGGCCTGCGTTACCTGGAGCAAGGGGACGTTGGCTTGGTCTTCGAGGCGGTTCGCGAGCGGCAGCGGCTGATGAAGCTCGCTCCGCACCTCGCCAGGCCCCTCTCGTTCGTTGTGCCAGTCTTCCGGGGCAGCAAGCGCGGCGTCTTCGTGCTCGACATCGGTCTGACCATCTACGACACGCTGGCTGCCTTTACAGGCGTGATTCGCCACCGCGCGCTGCGATCAGGCCGCCTGCTCGAGATGGAACCCTGCCTGCGTCGTGAAGGTCTACGCGGCGGCGTCGAGTACTTTGACGCCCAGACAAACGACGCCCGTCTGGTGCTGGCCAACCTGCGCGGCGCCAACGAAGCGGGCGCGGTCTGCGTCTCGCGCGTCGAGCTGGACACGCCGGACTTCGAATCGGGACGCCTCACGGCCGTGCGGTTGCGCGATCGAATCAGCGGCAAGCTCTTCAAGACACGAACGCACTCGGTGATCCTCGCCGCCGGCCCGTGGACCGACATCGCCAAGCAGCGCTGGTACGACCGCGAGGCGGCGCCGATGATGCGGCCATCCAAAGGCGTGCACATCGTCATCCCGCGCGAGCGCATGCCGCTCGAACACGCGGTCGTGATGACCGCGGCTGATGGCCGGGTCGTCTTCGCCCTGCCCTGGCCGGATGCGACGGTGCTCGGCACGACGGACACCGCGTTCGAAGGTCCGCTCGAAGATCCTCAAGTGTACGAGTCCGACTGCCGCTATCTGCTTGAGACCGCCAACACCCACCTTGTTGCGCGTGGCGGAGCCCTCGAGATCAGCGATGTCGTCAGCACCTGGGCGGGGATCCGGCCGCTCGCGATCGGCACCCGTGACGATGGCGCTGCCAGCGGCACCTACCAGACCTCGCGCGAGCACGTCGTCCAGGTCGACCCGCGCGGACTGGTCACGATCGCCGGCGGCAAGCTGACGACCTACCGGCTCATGGCCGATGAAGCGATCGAGGCGATGTGTCCGCTCCTGCCGCCCAACCGCCTCGAGGGGCTGCGCCGGTCGGTCACCGAGCACCTGCCGCTGCCGGGCGCCGATCGCCTGCCGGCGCGAGGCGAACCGCTCGAGGCGATGGCTGAGCTGCTGGTGCGTGATCACGGCGCGACCGGCCGATACGCCCGCTACCTGGTCTCGCACTACGGCAGTGACGCCGATCGCATCCTCGACCTGTGCCGCAGGACACCAGCGGGCCTCGAGCCGGTCATCCCCGGCCGCGCCCTGCTGTGGGGGGAGGTCCGTTGGGTGGTCGAGGAGGAGATGCCGCTGGACCTGGTCGACATCGCCGTGCGCCGCCTGCCGCTGTATTACCTCGCCGGCGACGCCGTCCTCGACGTCGCCGACGACCTCGCCGAACGCGTCTGCGCCTGGTGCGGCTATCCGGTCGAGCGAGCCGCAGAGCTGGTCGCGGGCTTGCGCGCCCATGTCGAGCACAGTCGGCCCGTGGCAGGCATGTGAGCCGCGGCGACGACCAACGGGCCTTTGGGCTGGCATTGACCCGCCTGCCTGGCTGGCATTGACCCGGCAGCCCGGCCGGCATTGACCCGCCTGCCTGGCTGGCATTGACCCGGCAGCCCGGCCGGCATCGACCTGCCTGCCTGGCTGGCATTGACCCGCCTGCCTGGCTGGCATTGACCCGCCTGCCTGGCTGGCATTGACCCGCCTGCCTGGCTGGCATTGACCCGCCTGCCTG
>CALGHC010000708.1 GCA_937915965.1 uncultured Myxococcales bacterium | reverse complement strand
CACGCCCGGGTCTCCATCACCGGCTTCGACGGCGAGCGTAGCGCAATCGCGACCGAACGCCAGGCGATCCGCGTGACGCCCGGCGCCCAAAGGTCGCCCTTGTCCTTGACAATGGGCGTCAGGACCCCTATTTCCCGCCGGCTCGCGGCGCCATCGACCCTCGAGCAGGGTCGCTCTGACGGGCAGTGGTCGACCCCGGATCGGCCGTTGACATGGGTGAAAAAAGGCCGTAAACAGCCAATCCCGTCCGGCCCGGAGCAATACCGGACCCGTGGCGGCATCGGAATGGAAGGCAGGAGCCAGGCGGGCAAAGGCCGAGCCCGGCTCCGCGACAGGCGCGTAGCTCAGTTGGTTAGAGCACCACGTTGACATCGTGGGGGTCAGCGGTTCAAGTCCGCTCGTGCCTACCAGCCGCCGCTCCGACGGGTACGTGGGCCGGGAACAGGCGGAAAATCGCTTCCCGGGTCCGTTTGAAGTGCGCCGCGCGCGGTTTGCACCACATCCGCCGCCGAGGCAGCCGCCAGCAGTGGCGGGGCCAAGACGACGGGACAGACAGAACGGCGCCCCGGCCGACGCCAGCGCGGTGTCGGCTTCGAGACCGCCCCAGCAATTGGTGCGGTATGGCAGAAGAGGTCAGCAACTGAATGGGTTTTCGCGGACGTAAGGACCAAAACGCAGAACGGGCAAGAGAGCCGCGCGTCAACCATCGCATCCGCGTGCCCGAGGTGCGACTCGTCGGCCAGGAAGGCGAGCAGTTGGGCATCGTCGCGATCGAGGACGCGATGCGCATGGCGCAAGAGGCGGGCGTGGACCTCGTCGAGGTCGCGCCGATGGCCAAACCGCCGGTCTGCCGGCTGATGGACTACGGCAAGTTCAAATACTTGCAGAAGAAACGAACGGCGGAAGCGAAGCGCACCTCGACCCACGTCGAGGTCAAAGAAGTCAAGATCCGGCCCAAGACGGACCAGCATGACTTCGACACCAAGTTGAGCCGGGCGCGGCGCTTTCTGGGAGAGAACAACCGGGTCAAGGTGACAGTGATGTTCCGAGGCCGCGAGATGGCCTACGCCGATACCCAGCGCCAGCGGCTGCTCGCCATAGCCGAGACCCTGGTGGACTGTGCGGTGTTGGACATCCCGCCAAGGCTCGAGGGACGGAACATGTCGATGATGCTCAATCCCAAGAAGGGAACGGGCGGAACGGTTGACAAGGCCGCCAATGTAGCCGACCAGGATCTCCTGGGTGAAGCGGACCTGACAGGCGGATTGGACCTGATGGCCGGAGCAGATCGGTCGCGACCAGCGGAGTCGACAGTTCAGGCAGAGATGATCGGCGGGACGGATTTGAAGCAGAGCTGAAGCGAGGCCGGAGAGCCTCCACAGCCACATGGCCGCCAGGCGCGGCCACGACGAGGAGACGAGCGATGCCCAAGATGAGAACCCGCCGCGGCGCAGCCAAGCGCTTCACGATCACCAGTAGCGGGCGAATCAAGTGCCGCAAGAGCAATCGGCGCCACCTCCTCGTCCACAAAACCACCAAACGCAAGCGCCAGCTTCGCGGCTCGTTCACGATCAACCCGACGGTTGCGCCGGCGGTGCGAGCCATGTTGCCGTACGGCTAGTTGCCAACCCGGGGCGCAGTCGCCCCACGCCGGGCCGCTGCCCCAACGGGGTGTTCGGTCTACGGACCGTCTGACCAGGAGAGAGTTCGATGCCTCGCGTCAAAAAAGGATTCAAAGGCCATCGCCGCCACAAAAAGGTCCTCAAGCTCGCCAGCGGCATGCGCGGTGGCCGTTCCCGGCTGTACCGCACCGCGCGCGAGCAAGTCCTGCGCGGCCTGAAGATCGCCTACCGAGAGCGCCGCCGCAAGAAGCGTCAGTACCGCGCGCTGTGGATCGTTCGGATCAACGCCGCCGCGCGGCTGATCGGGACGCGCTACTCGGAGGTTGCAGGCTGGCTGAAAAAGAGCGAAATTGCGTTGGATCGCAAGATCCTTGCTGAGTTGGCGATCTCGGACCCCGCCGGTTTCAAGGCGGTTGTCGAGATGGCACAGCAGGCTGCTGGGGTAGCCTGAGAACGGCGGGGCCGATCCACGCCGCTGGGCTGACCCCCATCACATGGAGAAGAGACGATGACCAAAGCGGACCTCGTTGAGTCGGTTTACGAGCGCCTGGGCGGCTTCTCTAAGCGAGAGGCAGCCGAAATCGTTGAGCTCGTTTTTGAAACCCTGAAAGAGACCCTCGCGAATGGCGAGAAGGTCAAGATCTCGGGATTCGGCAATTTTGTCGTGCGTGGCAAGAAGTCGCGCATGGGCCGGAACCCGCAGACCGACGAGCCGATCGAGATTTCGGCCCGCCGGGTGCTGACCTTCAAGCCCTCGCAGGTTCTCAAGCACACGCTGAACCCGCCCGCGTAGGCTGCGCTTGGCGCGGGCTCCGGCCGTTCGGATGTCGCTGGCGCGAGCCGCGACCGCTTCGCTTGCGTTGTGGTTGTGGTTGCGTTGACGCGCGCGCGGCCGCTGGCGACTTGCTGCGCAGGACGCAGGGAGCACGGCGATGGAGCTGCCCGACAAGGTCTACTTTCGCATCGGCGAGGTAGCCGAATTGCTCGGCGTCAAGCCGCATGTGATTCGGTTTTGGCAGCAGCAATTTCCAACGGTGAAGCCGGAGCGGTCCCGTTCGGGACGATTCCTGTATCCGCGACCGACCGTCGAACGGCTCGATCGCGTGCGTCGGCTGCTGTACGAAGAGGGCTACACCATCGTGGGCGCCCGCAAGGCGCTACGCGGGGCTGAGCCCGAGGCCGTCGTTGACCCGGACGCCTTGGCCGAGGCCGCCGAGGCTGCCGAAGTCGCCCGGGCGGCCGCCGCGCTCCAAGCTGCGCATGTGGCCGAAGTGGCTGCACTCACGACATCTCGAGACGGTGCGCTGCGGCGTGTCGCGGCGCTCGAAGCGGCCGTAGCGACGGCACGCCGCGAAGCGGTTGATCTGTTGGCGCTGCTTGCGCCACGCGACGACGACAACGCGGCTGCGGCCTCGAAGCTCCGCGGGCCTGCCTCCGGGGACTGACGGGCCTGCCTCCGGGGACTGGCCTGCCTCCGGGGACTGGCCTGCCTCCGGGGACTGACGGGCCTGCCTCCGGGGACTGGCCGACCTCCGGGGATTGGCCGACCTCCGGGGACTGGCCGACCTCCGGGGACTGGCCGAATCGGGGACCTGGGCGTCCTGCCCGCCTCGTCGGTTCCACGGCGCCATCGCTTGTTCACATCATCCGGCTGCAAGGATTCAGGAACCCGGAGCTTTTCTTGATTCTCGGCCGGCGGTCGATACGATGCGAGCATGATCTCGGCACATCCACACATTGCATTTGGCCACCCCAGATTCGGCTTGCTGGTCGCGGCGACGCTGCTACTCACCGCGGCCTGCGGCGGCAACAAGCATCTCTACGACCGCGACCGAGCGCTTGAAGACCAGCCGATGGGCTCAGAGGCGCGCCCTGAGGTCCTGGAGGGCGACCTCCTCGTCGGTGTTCGCGCGCTCTCCGACGGCAAAATCGAGTCCGCCCACACAGCGCTGACACGGCACGTCGCCGACCACGCCGACTCTCCGCTTGGCCACTACCACCTCGGCCTTGTGGCGATGGAGCGCGAGGACTGGAACGAGGCCCGGGTGCGCTTCGAACAGGCGCTGAAGCTGGCACCTGAGCTGTACGGGGCGGCGAGCAATCTGGGTGTGGTCTTCATGCGAACCGGCGAGGACGCCGCGGCCCTGCGGTACTTGCGGCGCGCCCAGGCGATGGCTCCCGTCGACCCGCGGGTCGTGTGCAACCTGGGTGCGGCCCTGCTGCGACGCGGCCTGTGGACCGAAGCGATCCAGACCTACGCCGAGGCGTACAAGCTGGCTCCGGGCCACGCCACCGTGATCTACGACTACGCGCTGGCCCTGACCTGGCGGCAAGAATGGCAGCGGGCGCTGACGCTGGTCGAAGAGGCGCTGCAGTACCGCGCGGGTTTCGCCCTGGCGCGGGCGCTGCGCGTCGTTTGCCTGCAGGGGATGGGCAAGCTCGACGCGGCGCTCGCCTACGCTCGCCTGAGCCTCGAGGAGGTGGAGCCGGTCGCCGAGCTCCACATCGCCCACGGCCGGGTACTTCTGGCGAGGGGGCAGGTCAGTCAGGGTGTCGCAGCGTTGCAAGAAGCGGTGGAGCTCGACCCGGGAAGTCCTCTGGCGCTGATGAGCCTCGCCGAGGCCCTCGACGTCTCTGGCCGGCGCGAGGACGCCGTCTTCCTCTACCGACGATACCTCGAGCAACACGACCGCAGCTTTGAAGACTCGCGGCGGGTGCGCGACCGGCTCAAGCAGCTCAAAGGCCAGGGGATCGGCAAGGGCGACCGATAGCTGGCCTGACTGCGACCGCGCGCTTGAATGCAGCCGCCGAACGGTGGAATCAACCGGCCCCAGCGACGGTCATTGACTCGACCAGCACGGACGGGCTCGATACGCCGTGGAAGAGGTCGAGATCGTCGGCGCGCGCGACGATGGCGCGCATCAAACCGTCGAGGCTCCCGGCGACCGTAATCTCGCGCACAGCGTGGCGCACCTCGCCATCGACGAACCACAGGCCATTGACGCCCTGCGAGAAGGTTCCGGTCACCAGGTCGGTGCCGTGACCCATCATGCCCGTGACCAGCAGGCCGGTGCCGGCCTCGCGCAGGAGCTCGGCGAGCGTGCGGTCGCCGTTGCCGAGATGGAAATGGCTCGGGCTCACCCCGGGCGGCCCGGCAGGACCTCGGCTGGCGTGGCGGCTGTGGGCCGTGCCGATGCATGCGGCTGTGCGCAGGTTGGTCAAGTAGGTCTGCAGCACACCATCAGCGACGACCGTCGTGGGCCGCGTCGCGAAGCCCTCACCATCGAAGGAACGTGACGCTACGCCCCAATCGACGTGTGGATTGTCGACGATGGTCAATGAGGGGTGGGCGACCTGCGAGCCGAGGCGATCGACGAGATACGACGTCTTGCGCGCGACCGCCTCGCCCGAGATCGCGCTGGCGAAGTCCGCCAGGACGCGGCTCATCACCGGCGCCTCGAAGATCACGGGGAAACGGCCCGTCGCGACCGGCTGGGTGCCGAGGCGCCGCAGCACTCGCTTCGCGGCGATCTGGCCGATCTGCTCGGGCGCCGGCAGGTCGGCGAGGCGCCGGCGGCTGGCGTACCAGTAGTCGACCTCCATGTCGTCGCCAACGACCGCGACCGGCACGGCGACGACACCGACCGAAGTGCCCCGACGGGACCGATCGCTACCGGCCATCGTCGCGTAGCGAACGGTCGAGCTGGAGGCGCTGGCTTCGCCCCCCTCCGAATTGCGGATGCGCGCGTCTGCGGCCCGGGCAGCGTCCTCGGCGCGGCGGGCGAGATCGATAAGCGCGGGCATCTCAAGGGCGGCGACCTCGCTGTCAAATAGTGCCAGGTCCTCCACCGGCTCGCTCAGCTCGGCGACGCTCGCCACCCGGCTGTCGGGGTCTTCGTCCATCTGCCGCGCAGCCGCCACGCCGCGCTCGACCAGGGCGACCAGGGCGCCGCGACGCAGGTCGTTCCCCGAGACGATCGCGCTGCGCCGGCCGACGAAGAGGCGCAAGCCAACGGTGTGCTGCTCCGATCGGCTGACCTGCTCGACCTCGCCCATTCGGACGCGCACCTCGCTGTCAGTCGCAGCGACGGCGATGACGTCGCCGTCGGTGGCGCCGTGGCGGCGCGCGTGGGCCAGCAGGTCATGCAGCAGCTGTGGGTCGATCGGTCCAGTCGGATCGCTCGCATCGGTTGCGCCGGTCGCATCGCTCGGGTCGCCCGTGTCGACCGGATCGGTGGAAGCACTCAGATTGGTCGAATTGGGCCGAGTTGTCGGGGTGGTCGGGGCGTTCATGGTCGTCCTGTGTGGCGCTGGTCTTTCGTTTGTTCTTCCTCGATCTCAGATGCCGCTGCCACCCACCGTGATGCCGTCGACGCGCAAGGTGGGCTGACCGACGCCGACTGGGACGCTCTGGCCGTCCTTGCCGCAGACGCCCTGCGCTTTCTGGAATCCCAGGTCGTTGCCGACGGCGCTGACGCGAGTGAGGACCTCTGGGCCGTTGCCGATCAAGGACGCGCCCTTGAGAGCGGCGCCGATTCGCCCATCTTCGACGAGGTACGCCTCGCTCATCTCAAAGACAAAGCGACCGTTGGTGATGTCGACCTGACCGCCGCCGAAGTCGACCGCGTAGATGCCACGCTTGACCGAGCGCAGGATCTCTTCGGGGTCGCTGTCGCCGGGGCGCATGTAGGTGTTGCGCATGCGCGGCAGCGGCAGGTGGGCGTAGGACTCGCGCCGCCCGTTGCCGGTGGGGCGCATGCCCATCAGCGAGGCGTTGTGCAGGTCCTGCATGTAGCCGACCAGGCGGCCCCCTTCGATCAGGGTGGTGCGCTCCGCCGGCGTGCCCTCGTCGTCGACGTTGAGCGCGCCGCGATCACCGGCGAGGGTGCCATCGTCGACGACCGTGCACAGATCGCTCGCGACCATCTCGCCCAACCGACCGGCGAAGGCGCTGGTACCCTTGCGGTTGAAGTCGCCCTCCAGCCCGTGACCGATGGCCTCGTGCAGCAGCACCGCCGGCCATCCTGGTCCCAGAACGACGTCCATGACCCCAGCGGGCACGTCGACGGCGTCCAGGTTGACGAGCGCCTGACGGACCGCCTCGCGAGCCATCTCGTCGAGGGCGCTGTCCGTGAGCAACGGCTCGAGCTCGGTGCGCCCGCCAGTGCGGGCCGAGCCGCGCGCGAGCTTGCCGTCTCGGCCAGCGATGACGCTGCAATCGATTCGCACCAATGGCCGGACGTCCCATACGAAGCTGCCGTCGGGCCGCACGACCAGGATGACCTGTTCTTCGACAGCGACACGGCCCATCACCTGCTGAACCCTGGGATCGAGGGCGCGGGCGCGCTCGTCGAGGCGGCGCATCGCCACGATCTTGCGCTCAAGTCCGGCGGCCATCGGGCTGCGAACGACCGGGTAGCGGTCGGCGGCCGGGCCGCCAAGAGCGACGATGGCGCCACCGGCCGACGTCCGGGCGCTGGTCTGACCCTCGGCGGCCGCTCGGGTCGCCTCCTGCAAGGCCGGCAATCGCAGCACATCGGTATGGGCGTAGCCCTGCCTCTCGCCAGAGATGACCCGCACACCCAGGCCCTGTGTATCCGACGTGCTCGCCGTACGGACCCGACCGTCGTCCACCGCGACCACCTCGCTGCGGCATTGCTCGTAGAAGATGTCGGCGTGATCGACCCCTGCGACCAGCGCCTGTTCGAGCACAGTCGCCAGGCGCGCTTCGTCGAGATCGAAGGTGGCGAGGGCGGCGCGGTGGTCGAACGCGTCGTCGGCGAGTCGAGAAGGATCAGTCATGCTTGCTCCTTGGGGGCGCGGCCTGCTGCGGGCGCGGCCGAGACCTGCCCAGGGTCTGCAGTCCCGGCGTCGGCAGGGCCAGTGAGCTGAGGGTCACCATATGCGCGCCGAACCTGCGTGGCGTTGCGGATGCCGTACTCCAGCCATCGCCGCCGCAGCGCCGCGGTCCGCTCGGGGTCGAGGTCGCCCTCGCCACCCAGCTCGGCGACTCGATTCGGTACAACGGTCTGCAAGGCGATCGCCGCCGCCACCGAGATGTTGAAGCTCTGCACCATGCCTCGCATCGGCAGGATGAAGCGTTGGTCGGCCGCGGCCCGCATGTCGGTGCTGACGCCGTCGTGTTCATTGCCGAAAACCAGCGCGACGCGCGGCGCGAGCGGCAGCTGATCAAGGGGAACAGCGGCCTCGAGATCGGCGGCCCAGATGACGAAGCCGGCGGCGCGCAGGCGCTCCAGACAGTTCGGTGTGTCGCGGTAGCGGTGCACGTCGAGCCAGCGATCGGCGGAGGCCGGCACGGCGCCGCGCAGTCCGTCGAAGCCCTCGCCGGAGATCACGTGGACGTCCTGGATGCCGTATGCGTCGCAGCTTCGCAGGCACGCACCGACGTTGCGCGGGTCGTCGATGTGCTCGAAGACGGCCGTCACCGAGCCGAGTCGGGCGGCGAGTACGCGGTCGATGCGCCCGAGCCGTTCGGCTGTGTGCAGCTGCTCGAGCACGTCGGCGGGCTGATCGGAGTCGGTGAAGGCTGCTGGCGGCATCGGCGGTACCCTGGTGGAGGGCGCACGAGAGCACCGCCGAGCGCGGAAGGCAAGCCTGGGGCCGGGTCGGAGGAGCGCCGCGGGAGCGCCGCGGGAGCGCCGAGGGAGCGCCGCGGGAGCGCCGGCTAGTCCCTCGATCGGACGCGAGCACCACTGGGTCGGGGCTTTCGCCGCTTCGGCCGGGCGACGTGGTGCTTGCGCGGCGCGCTCGGCGTCAGCGCTTCAGTCGGGTCGACCCACTCGGGCACGATCAGCGCGCACGGTTCAGGTAGCTTGAAGCCACGCCCCCAGGCGGGAACCTCGATGGCACGATCGGCGTCCAGGACGACGGAGTTGGCCCAGGCGGGCATGGTGATCTCAGTCGTGCAGTCGAACTGCTGTCCCAGCCCCCATGCAGGCATCTCGATCTTCGCGACGGCCGCGCGCCGGATGGCCGCTTCCATCTGCGGCCCGAGCGATCGGTCCAGTCCGAGCAGACGCAGCACCGCGTGCTGTTCGATCACGTCGACGACGTGCTCGGCCATGTAGCGCTCACCGGACTCGTCGCGGCCAGCGTCGATGCGCGAACCGAGCGTGAGCCAGGTGCGCACAGGCCGCCAGGCGCCGTCCTCATCCGACCAGATGTCCGCGGCTTGGCCGACACCGCCGCTGAGGAGCGCGCGCTGGAGATCGCGGCGCGAGATTTGCACCTCTTTGCCGTCGGCGAGGCGCACGCGCAAGTTCGGCTTGTTGGCCCGGGCGGTCGAGGCGGCGCGCTTGGCGGCGGCCTCGTCGGCGCGGTCAGCGCGTTCTACGCGCTCGACTTCGGCCTGGTCGCGGCGGCGCTTGCTCATGGCGACGAGAATGGACCGGGCGGTGAGCGCAGACAAGGGGCGGACGACGTGGCGAGCGACATGGCGAGCATCGAATCGACTAGAGCAGCACCTGTAGCTGCGCCTGGATCTCCCACGCCGTCGTCTCGGCGCCGCTAGCCGGTCGGTCGACCTCGCGGCGCCACTGCAGCTGGGCCTTGACGTCCTCCTTGTCGAAGAGCCAGCTGGCGGCCAATTCGAGTCGATCGTTGCGCGCCTGGCTCTCGCCAATCTCTTGCAGCCAGACCTGATAGCGCGCGGCGATCAGAAGATCGCGCAGTCCCGGGATCTGCGCGGCCAGCTGGCCGTACGCGCCCTGGAAGTTGGTCGTCGGGTCGTTGCCAACGCCACCGTCGACGGCGGCTTGGGAGCGTGCGTCGATCGGCGCGCTCTCGCCGAGGAAGCCCTCGCCCGACAGCTCGACGCCCTGCCAACGCAGCGCCGCGATGCACGAGAACGCGGAGCGATCGTGGTAGCGGGCGAGCAGAATCTGCTTGCCCGTCTTGTGCTCTTCGTGCAATCGCCACGCGGTCGCGCCCGCGCCGATCCGCACCTTCGCTTTGCGGCCGATGTGCGGATCGCCGAGATCAAGCGACCCCAGCGGCATGACGTCGAAGCGGGCCTCGTAGCGCAGGTGCGGTCGGACCTCGTCGAAGACACCGGCTCCGTTGGAGACCATCGCCCACAGTTCGATGCGTTTGTGCCACAGGTGTTGGCGCATGCGCACACCGAGGTCACGACCGTGCCAGGCGAGGTCGGAGACCTCGGCCCGCTCGAGCAGCCGCTGATGTCGCGAGCTGATCAGGAAGGACCCCGAGTAGACGCGCTTGGTGCGTCCCAGGCGCACAACGGCTCCCCGCCACAGGCCGGTCTCTGCCCAAGCGTCCTGCAGGGCCGGAGCCAGATCGTCGAAGGCGATCTTGAGCTTCATCTTCCAGGCGCCGTGCGCCCACGAGAGCCACAAGCGCGCGCGCCGAAGCCGCAGCGCGTTGACCCCAAGCTCCGGGTCGTTCTCGAGGGCCGAGTCAGCGAAGCCCGGCAGGTGTAGTGGTGGCTGAAAGCTGTGGCGAAGTTGGAGATGCGCGCCAAGCTTGGGGTCGGATTTGCCGGCCTTCGTCTTGTCGACGGCGATCGCCGGCGCCGCGATGAGACTCGCGCTGGCGACAAGGCAGACAAGCGACACGAGCAGCGACAAGCGCTGAGACGAGATGACGGCGATGGACATACAAACCTCCACTCTCACGAACCCTTGCTGTACGTCGAAGGCCTCGGGCCGGCAAGAGAATCGTCATGAAGACCCGTGGCGACGCGGGGTCGCGGGGGCCGACCTCGTTTCCTGCCAGGATGTTGCGCACAGGGTACTTGTAGCGCGGCCCGCATACGGCCACTCTTGGCCCCCGGCGGGAAGCGGACGACGACGACGCGACCGAACCGTGCGAGGAGAGTCCGATGGCGTGGAGAGAGCTGACCGCTGAGGAGACGCGCGTGATCGTCGCCAAGGGCACGGAGCAGGCGTTCACCGGCAAGTACGACGCCCACTGGGAGCCAGGCACCTACCTGTGCCGGCGCTGCGGCGCGACCCTTTTTGACGGCGGCGACAAGTTCGACTCGGGCTGCGGCTGGCCGAGCTTTGACGCCGCCATGCCGGGCGCGGTGGACGAGATCACGGACGCGGATGGCCGCCGCGTCGAGATCGTCTGCGCCAATTGCGCAGGTCACCTCGGCCATGTCTTCCGAGGCGAGCGGGCAACTCGTTTGAATACGCGACATTGCGTGAACTCCATTTCGATCGACTTCGCGCCTGCGGGCGCTGACCGGGGCGCTGACCGGGGCGCTGCGGGGGCAGCGGCGAGTACGGATGCCCCCAAGGACCCGCCGGCAGCCGGCAGCGGTGCCAAAGAACCCGACGCCAAAGCGCTCGCCTCGGCATCTGTCGCGTACTTCGCGGGCGGTTGCTTCTGGGGCGTCGAGCACCTGCTTGAGCAGGTCGAGGGGATCCTCGATGTGCGATCGGGCTACATGGGCGGCCACGTCGATCAACCCACCTACGAGCAGGTCTGCGGCGGTGACACCGGCCATGCCGAGGTGGTTGAAGTCCGCTACGACGCCGGACGGGTGAGCTACCACACGATCGCGCGCGTCTTCTTCGAGATCCACGACCCGACTCAAGCCGACGGCCAAGGCCCCGATATCGGCCCGCAGTATCGCTCGGCCGTCTTTGTGGGCAACGACGCCGAGCGCGCCACGGTCCAGCGCCTGATCGCCGCGCTACGAGGCCGCGGCTTCAACGTGGCGACGACCGTCGAGCCGGCGGCGACCTTCTGGCCGGCCGAGAGCTACCACCAGGACTACTATCGCCGGAAGGGCGGCGAGCCCTACTGCCACACGCGTGTCGCTCGCTTCAGCGCCTGAGCTGGTCGGCACCTGATCTGGTCAGCGCCCGAGCTGCGCGGGCGACGGCGATCGTGGTGGTGCACCCCATCCTCGAATCCATCGCCGGTCTGTGGTATCTCGGCGGCCTTGCCGGCCGGTGTCGGCGTCGGACCCGCCATGAACGACCAGCAGCCACATGATGCGCCCGCTATCGGCCTCGACGACCTGTGCGTCGCGACCTTGCGTGGCCTCGCCATCGACGCGATCCAGAAGGCCAACTCCGGACACCCCGGGATGCCGTTGGGGATGGCCGACGCCGCCTACGTGCTGTGGACCCGCTATCTGAAGTTCGACGCGAGCGAGCCCAACTGGCCCGACCGCGACCGCTTCGTGCTGTCTGCCGGGCACGGCTCGACCCTGCTGTACGGGCTGCTGCATCTGTGTGGCTACCCCCTGACCCTCGACGACATCCGCCAGTTTCGCCAGTGGGGAAGCCACACTCCGGGCCACCCCGAGGTTGGCGATACGGTCGGCGTCGAGACCACGACGGGACCCTTGGGACAAGGCTTCGCCAACGCCGTCGGCATGGCGATCGCGGAAGGGCGCCTGCGCGCCGAGTTCGGCAACGTACTCGTGGACCACCGCACCTGGGCCATCGCCGGCGACGGCTGCCTGATGGAGGGCGTCGCGTGCGAGGCCGCCTCGCTGGCCGGCCACCTCGGCCTGGGCCACCTCAACGTTTTGTACGACGACAACCAGATCACCATCGACGGCGGCACCGACTTGTCGTTCAGCGAAGATGTCGGCGGCCGGTTTCGAGCCTTGGGCTGGCACGTCGTCGCCGTCGATGGCCACGATCGCGCGGCCGTGGCGGAAGCGCTCGAGGCGGCGATCGCCGAGACCGGTCGTCCAAGCCTGATCGCGTGCCGCACCACCATTGGCTATGGCTCGCCCAACCTCGCCGGCACCTCGAAGACCCACGGTTCGCCCCTAGGCGAGGTCGAGGCGGCGCTGACCAAACAGGCCTATGGCCTCGACCCGCAGGCCAGCTTCGCGGTCCCAGCGGCCGTCTACGCCCACATGAACGCGGGCGGCGACGGCCGCACGGCTGTGCGCCTGGCCTGGGCCGAGCGCATGGAGAGCGAGCTGGGTCATCGGCTCTCCCGGCGCCTGGGCTTCGATCTCGAGGCGGCGGTGGCCTCGATCCAGTGGCCGGCCCAAGCGGCCGGGACGGGCCTCGCGACCCGCAAGGCCAGCGAACGGGTGATCCAGGCGGTGGCCGCGGCGGTGCCGGCGCTGCTCGGCGGCAGCGCCGATCTGGAGGGCTCGAACGGTTCGCGGATCGCCAGCAGCGGCCACATGCAGCGCGGTGACCTGGGCCAGCGCAACATCCACTTCGGCGTGCGTGAACATGCGATGGCGTCCATCTGCAACGGACTCGCCCTGCACGGCGGCCAGTTGCCCTTCTGCGCGACCTTCCTCGTCTTCCACGACTACATGCGGCCGGCGGTGCGGCTCGCGGCGCTGATGGGGATCCAGACGATCTTCGTCTACACGCACGACTCGATCTTTCTGGGCGAAGACGGGCCGACGCATCAGCCGATCGAGACTCTGATGGCGCTTCGGACGGTCCCGAATCTGGTCACGCTGCGGCCAGCCGACCTCGCCGAGACGGCGGCCGCCTGGCGCATCGCCCTGGTCCGCGTGGGCGGACCGACCGCGCTGTCACTGACTCGGCACGACCTGCCCGAGATCGAGCGCGATCCGGAGGTGGGTTGCGACGCCTTTGCTGGCGTGGCCAAGGGCGGCTACATCCTGCGAGAGGCCGGATCCGCCCTCAAGCTCGTGCTGGTGGCGACCGGCTCCGAGGTGCACCTCGCCCTCGACGCCCGCGCCGTCCTCGAATCCCATGGCATCGGCACGCGGGTCGTCAGTATGCCCAGCTGCGAGCTCTTCGACGTGCAAAGCCGCGAGTACCGCCGCAAGGTCCTGCCCGCCGGCGCAGCCAAACTGAGCATCGAAGCTGGCAGCACCCGCGGCTGGGAACGCTACGTCGGCCAGGACGGCGCGTGCATCGGCATCGACCGCTTCGGCGCGTCCGCCCCCGCCGAGGTGCTCGCCGAACAGTTCGGCTTCACCGTCGACAACGTGGTGACGCAGGCTAGGGCGCTGGTGGGCTGAGGCCGGGCAGCCGAAACGCGCCTCTTGCCTCGATCACGAACCCGTGACGAACAGGCGCCCCACGCTCCCTTTGCCACCGTAGGCGTCGATTCCCGGACAGGCCGTCGTGTCGTGGCCGCCATCGCCGCCGTTGACCTGTAGCGTCGACGCCTGGCCACCCGCCACGTTCTCGAGCAGCACACGCAGGACCACGCTGCCGCCAGCGCCGCCGCCGGACGACTGGTGGTTGTTGCCGGAGGTGCCGTTGGTCCCGTTGGCCGAGATCACCCCGAAGTTGTCGACCTTGGGCGCGAAGATCAGCACGATGCCACCGCCCGATCCGCCCTTGAATTTCACGTTGGAGGCGATCGCTCCGCCGGCGCTGCCCATGTAGAGGGTCGCAAGAAGAGGGTCACCGTAGGCGCTTCCGCCCTCGCCGTGGCAGTTGTTGCCCGAGTCGAAGCGGCCATCCTGACCCTTGGCGGCATGGCCACCGCCACCGGCAGACGGCTCGGGACAACCTGGCGTATCGAAGATGCCACCACCGCCGCCGCTGTTGGCCTTCATGCAGCCCTTCGATCCACCACCGCTGCACTGGCCGGTCTGGTACGGCATGTTGCAACCGAGACCGCTCCAGCTCTCGCCCGAGGTCGTATTGGTGCCCACGAAGCCGCGGCCGTCCATGTGCAGGCGCGCGTCCTTGGCGATCGAGACGACGCCCTGGGCGACAAACGCGAGCACGCCGCCGGTGCCGGCGCTGGCGTTCCACGCGGGTGCCGTCGTGTCTTGGCTGACCTGCGCGGTGGTGTACTGGGGGACGCGTTGCACGGCGACCTTGTCGGAGGCGAGGAAGCTCTTGGTCAGGGGAGTCGCCGCGGTCAGGGTGTTGCCCTCGGCGCTGGCGAGATCGATGAGCTCCCAGACCCCGGCAGCGGCGCCCTGCAGATCGATGATCAGGACCTTGTCGCCGACCCCAAAACCGCCGCCGTCGATGACATTGAGTGAGTTGGCGCCAGAAGCGACCGGGGCCGCAAGGCGGGTGACAACCACCTTCAGGGTGCCGCTGAGGGCCCCCGGCCCATCCTTGCCGTTGCCAAATGTCGGGCTGCTGACGACCGCGCTCACGGCGTTTGAGCGCCGTTTGGCGACCGTGTCGAGCACCTCGAAGGTGGCCGTCCCCGTGGCGCTGGCGGCGGCGGTATAGACCAGCTCGCCGGCCTCGGCCTTGGCGATCTCAGCGGCGACCCCTTTGACGAGGAGCGCGGGCTGCGCGCCGAACGCGGAGCCAACCACGTGGATGGCGTCGCCCACCTGGAAGAAGACGGCGTCCTCGCCGGCGGCGTTGTGCAGGGCGTAGATATTGGGCATGGCGATCGGGCCGGGCTCGAAGCCAGCCTGTGTGACAGCGGCGACCGCCTGATCATCGGTGTAGTGTGGGCCGACGTGCACATCGAGCGCGGCCAGGGCGCCGACGGCGACGTGCTTGGCACCAACCGCGCCCGCCGCCAGCTCCAGCCCGGTGACCGCCCCCTTAGCGAGCTTGGCGGTGGTGACCGCGCCGTCGGCGAGGATATTTGTGCCGACGGCCTCCTCGGCGAGATCGGCAGCGGAGACGCAGCCCGTGCACGCCAGGTCGGTGGCAGCGCCGCCCTTGCTCAGGCTGCCCGCGTAGGTGAAGGCGACCTTGCTGGACGGCACCCCGTCGGGACTGAGCTTGTCGGCGGTGATCGCGCCGTCAGCGATCAACGCGGTGCCGATCGGCTCGACCAGGGTCTTCGCCTGGTCGGCCAGGACCGACCTCACCGCCCAGGGCAAGGCGTGCATCGGGGTACGAGCCAGCTCGGGGTCCTTGGAGACCTGTACGCCGATCCACAGCTCGTCGTTGTCGGTGAAGATCGACGCCGGCAGAGGGTTCGGCGCCGTCCCCTGCGACAGGACCACCGCGAAGAAGCCGCCAACGACGGGAACATCGACGTGGATCTCCGTCCACAGCGCTTCGGCGGCGTCCTTGGTCGTGTAGAGGTGAAAGCCCAGCGAGTACTCGCCGTCAGCGACCGCGCCGCCCGCGGGGGTCCGCAGGGCGCCTTGCACCGGGATGGCGGTCGGCAGCGCAAACGCGGCCGAGGCCACGGTCGCTGCGACCGCAAAGGCGAGAAAGGCGTGCAGGGGGAGAGTGCGCATCTCTATGCCTCGTGACGCAGGGGAGAGGCTGCGTGTGTGAATGGGCCGGCCGCGATCGCACGAACGATTTTGCCCTTACCTGGCCGATCGCGCCGCGAGCCGTTCACGCTCGGCGGCGAATCGCTGGGTCTGACCGCGCAGACACACATCGAGCAGCTGCAACGCCTGGCCGCGCATCCGCCCTTCTGGGTCGCAAGCCAGGGCCTCGCCGATGTGGCGGAAGGCCGTCTCGAAGCGACCCATCTCGGCGCCAGTCCAGGCCAGCGACCAGTGGGCGCGCGCGTCGCCAGGGTGGATCGCCAGCGCCTGCTGGTAGGCGTCGGTCGCGCCCTTGCGGTCTGCCGTGGCCCACAGGGCGTCGCCGTAGACGTTCCAAAGCTCGGGGCTGTAGATCGG
>CALGHC010000707.1 GCA_937915965.1 uncultured Myxococcales bacterium | reverse complement strand
GCAGCGGTGCAGGCAGCGCAATCGGGTCGGGCGCGGGGCTGTCCTCCAGCGGCGTGGTGACCAGGAAGTAGGCGAGGTCGCGGGCGTCGTCGCTTGAGAGGAGAAAGCGCGGCATGAGCGCGTCGGCCTTGACCGACTTCGGGTCGGCGATCCAGGCAGCGACCGCAGACGCATCCATGCGCCGACGGGCGTGGCGCAGATCGGGTGCCAGGGCGCGCAGCTGATCTTGTTCGCCTGCCGTCGCCGCGGTCGGTTCGAGAGCGACCAGCCCCGAGCCGCTGAAGGCGTGACAGCTCATGCAGCCATTGGCGCGGAAGAGCCGGGCGCCGCGGACGGCGTCGGCTTGATCGAAGGCGACTTCCGGGACTGGCTGAGCGACGCTGAGGCGCCTCTGCAGGTACGCCGCGATGGCACGTGCCTCGCCTGCGTCGAGGTCCAGCCGGGGCATGGCTGGTGCGAGCCGCGGCCTCAGGTCATGGGGCGAGCGCAGATAGTCGACCAGCCACTGTGGCCGCAGACGGGCCACGCCGGCCAACGACGGCGTCTGCTGCAGGTTGATGATGCGCGGACGCCAGCGGGCCAGCTGGTCGGTGCTGGCCGGGTAGGTGCCCTCCTTGATCGCCCGATGACACTGGATGCAGTGGGACTGCAGCGGCACCGCCGGACCGGGCAGCCCCTCGTGACAGCGTCCGCACTCGAAGCGCTGAACCAGCTCGGCGCCGGCGTCGCTGCCGCCTGGCCGCGATGCCGGCGGCAGCGACGCCGCCGACACCTGCGTCGACACCTGCGCCGACACCTGCGCCGACACCTGCGTCGACACCTGCGTCGACATCTGCGCCGACACCTGCGCCGACAGTCCGACCACGCAGATCAGCGCCACGAGGACGCTCAACCGAATGAGGGCGGATCGGGGGCACATCAGCGGGCTCCGGCGACGTCGGCGGGACGGGACTGGCCGATCTGGATGGCGCGCTCGGTCCGCGGATGCGCCTTGGCCAGATAGCTGCGACAGGTCTGCGGCTGCACCGCGATGCGGCGACACGACGCGAGCGCCTGGTCGCGGCCGGCGGCATCACCCGTCTCGTCGCGCAGGTCCGCCAAGGCGGCCCAAGCCATCGACTCCGGTACGACCTCGCGAACGGCCAGGCCCTCGAGCAGCTCGCGGGCGGCGGGACGGCTTGTCGCTGACCGGCTCAGGGCCTCACCGAACTGGCTGCGCGCCAGCGGATCTTCGGGCGTCCTGTCGTACTGCCGGCTGAGCACGTCGGTCGCCCAAGCCACGTTGACGTCGCGCTGGCGCTGCGTGACCCCCGACCAGGGGGCGCGCAGCCGCAGGTGGCCGTGATTGCGCACCAGGGCGAGGGCAACCACGCGCAGCCCACGCTCGAAGGACGCCGACACCGCGAGCGTGGGAGGCCTGTTGCGCCGCTGCGCCGACTGGCGGGCGACCGCAGGGCCGTGGATCGTCGGAAATCGCCGCAGGACCCTGCGGGCAGCGTTCGAGTAGCGCTGTCGATCGAGGTCTCGCTCGACGACGCGCAGCATCTGGACGTCGGGATCTTCACGCGGACGCAGCACATGCATGCAGGCATCGGCGGCCACTGGCATGCAGAAGACCGAGGCCACGAGGGCGGCGGTGAGGGCGGTGTTGCGGTTCATCGGGGCCTCCTTGAGTCCGTGGGGCGCCGGCGCGAGGACGCGGCGTAGGTAGACGGACGCACAGGGAGGGGTTTCGATCTCTGCTGGAGGCGACGGCGGATCGACGGCCAGTCAGCCGCCCATGTCGGCGACCGCCGTGCCGATTCGATGGGCGTTCGCCATCGTCGGCAAGCCGATGGTGGTCGCCGGAATCGACGGTAGGACCGAGGCGTCGACGACGTGGATACGCCGCCAGCCGAAGGGTCGCCCGACCAGATCGCTGTCGTGGGGCAGATCAGGTCGCTCGCGCATCGGCAGCGAGGCGCCAAAGTGGGCGCCGCCGCCGACACCGCCGACCCGAGTGGCCGACGTCGTGCTGCGCAATCCGATACGAGACAGCAGCTCGATCAACCGACGCGAAGCCAGGCGCGCGACCGACCGAGACGAGCCGCCTTCGATGACCCTGGTGTGGATGCGACCGGACTGCACGCTCAGGGCGACGGACGGCGAGTGAGACGAGTGCACGCCGCCCCAGCCGGCGTAGATGCGCGAGACGATGGGGCCGAGCAACGTGCGGCGGAAACTGGATTTGGAACCGACAGGCAGGCCGCAGTGCTCCTCGACGAGGCTGTTGCAGCCACTCAGCTGTAGATGCACCCAGTGCGGCGAGACCGTCCTGTCGAGGAGGTCGGCGAAGATGCCGGGGAGGGTGATGCGCGGCTCGCCGTACAGCGCGCCAGGCGCCGACGGTGCGACAAACGGCACAAGGAACTTCTGACTGGTGCGCAGCTCGAGCGGCCGAGGACTCGGTGCGCAGGAATTGAGGACGATACGGCCTGTCTGTACCGGGCCGGCGCCAATCAGCACGCGATCGAAGTCGTGGCGCTCGGTGATCTCGTCGGGCAAGACGCGCCACAGCACCTCGACGCCGCCATCGCTCTCGGCGACGGAGTCGACCAGACGACCGGGAAGGTAGGTCACGGCCCCCGACTCGATCCATCTCTGGAGCTGCTGCCGTGGGCTGTATATCGCGCCTCTGGGGCAGCCGAGCAGACAGATTCCGCAGCGATTGCAGCCGCCGTCGCCCTCCGTGTCGGGCGCGCGCAAGGCGAGGCGCGCCCGGCCGATGTACAGGCCGGCCGTGGCGAGCTCGTCGCGGCAGGCGTCGGCGCGTTCGATCAGTGTGTCGTCGCCGCGGTTGAGCGGCAGCGAGGCGCCGGGAGACGCGTGAAGTGGGAAGTGAGCGGCGAGGCCGTCCTCGACCGCCTGCAGCGGCAGCGCGGCGAGCACGGCGCGGTAGTGCGGCGCGAGGTCATCAGCGCTGACACACCAGTCGGCAGAGTCGGCAGCTGCGACGGGCAGGACCGCAGCACCCCATGCCTCGGCGAGACCACCGCGGGCCAGCGAGGTCGCCAATACGGGTGGTTGACCAGGAGCGGCGACCGCGTCGAGACCCGCACGCATGTACCACTGAGAGCCAAAGACCCGCCTGCGGGGGACCGGTTCGCCGACGGTGGGGTTGTGCCGCAGCCGGGTGAGGGTCTCGTTGGTCCAATCTGCCTTGGGCGTGGCCGAGACGGTCGCAGCCAGACGCGCGAACTCGGGCTCGATTCGTTGGCCACCGTCGACGATGGTGACCTCGTGCCCGCGGGCGACCAACGGCATCGATGCAGCGACGCCAGACAAGCCGCTGCCCACCACCAGGACTCTCATGCGCGGCCCTCGTACCAGCCGCGGACCGTGGTGATGGTCGCGTCGATCTCGGCGTCGTCGTAGCCGGGCCACGTCGGCAGCTGCACCAGCTGCTGCTGCAGGCCCGCTGCGGTCGGGCAATCCGTGGCCCACGCGGCAAAGCAGGGCAAACGGGCGCAGTTGTGCAAGGTCGTCGAGGCGAGGTCTCGGCCGGCGCGCATCGCGTAGTCGAGAAAACCCGACCGATTCGCGACGGCGAGTGGATAGCAGGACCAGACGGCGCCCTCGTCGGGCCAGGCCTGCGACGGCAGGCCTGGCAGGCCGTGCAGACCCTCGTGGGAGCGGCGCGCGGCGCGGCGACGGCTGGCCGCGTCGCGCTCGAGGTCTTCGATGCCGTCGAGGACCAGGCCCGCCTGCAAGCCCGTCATCGTTCCCGCCAGGGCCTTGGGCAGCGAGAGCCGCAGCCGTGGTGCCCGATCGGTGCTGCTCAGGCGCCCCGTCGGTCTCGCCGCGTGGAGCTGGCCGAAGCGCACGGTCCGCCAGACCACCGGCCAGACCACCGCAGAGCGCGTCAGCACGTCGATGCCCAGGCCGTGCACGGCGCGCGCGGCGAGGCGCAACGGCGACGCCTCCCACCAACCTGCCTGTGCCAGCCGCAGCCGGGCTGCGAGCGCTGCGTCGTTGCAGACCACCGCGCCGCCGTACAGGCCGGTGATGTGCTTGAACAGCCCGAAGCTGAAGACGCCAGCAGCGCCAAACCCGCCCACCGGGCGCCCGCCTGCCTGCGCACCGAGCGCCTGGGCAGCGTCCTCGATCAGCGGGACGCCATGCCGAGCGCAGAGGGCGGCGATCTCGTCGACGCGTGCGGGCAGGCCGTGCAGGTGGGTCAACAACACGGCGCCGACATCGCCGACCAGCGCCGCCTCAAGGCGGTCCGGATCGAGATGGCCGGTGTGCGGTTCGACGTCGACGAAGCGCGGGACTCCGCCTGCGCAGATCACCATGTTGACCACGTCTGAGATGGTCAGCGGCGACAAGACGACGATCTGGCCCGGCTTGATGATCGCCTGGATGGCGAGATAGATGGCGGTGCGACCCATTGGCGCCAAAACCGCGTGGGCGCAGCCGGCCAGCGCGGCCAGGTCTGCCTCCAGCGCCATCGTGGCGCCGCGCAGGCCGTCGTTGCGTAGACCGCGCGCGATCAGGCCATAGCCTCTGCGACCCAGATAAAGGCGTGCGCGTGGTGCCGGCGTGGCGATGACTGTGGCCCCCGGTTCGCGACGGTGGTCCCACCCGCATGGTGGTGAACACAGAACAGCAATCGACGCCTCTTCCCTGGGGGTGAGGGGGGCGGCAACGCGACATCGCGAACGCAGGCCAGCTTAACAGATCTTCACAAATCTTCAAACACTGAGCGACATCAGCTCGGCAGGTCGGAGCGGGTGACCACCGGCAAGGTCGCGAATGGTGTGAGAAACTTCTCGAAATCACGGCTCTGCACGAAGAGCTCGTGCCAGATGAGCAGGTGCACGATGCACCACAGCGCCCGGCCGTAGTCGACCTCGCCGGCGACATGGCGCCGCCACAGCTCTGCCACCGCACCGGCATCGAGGAAGCCAACGCGGGCGATCCGCTCGGGAGCGAGCCACGTCTCGACCATTGGCCGCATCCGATCGAGGAACCACAACGAGTGCGGCATCTCCAGCCCCATGTTGGTGCGCTTGTGGGTTGCAGGCGGCAGGTAGGGCTTCATCGCCTTCTTCTGCAGAGAGCGGCGGCGCAGGCCCTTCATGCGCAGGCCGGCGGGGATGGTCCGGATGAACTCGAAGAGCGTGCGGTCGGCCCAGGGAAAGCGCGCCTCGATCGAGTGCGCCATCGCCATGCGATCCGTCTGAACGGTGAGATCGCCGATGAAGTAGTACTTCAGGTCGATCCACGAGATGCGGTCGAGGTCGTCGTCGAAGTCGAGGGCGTCGAAGGCCGCGGGGAAGAGGTCGATGGTCTGGCGTTGGGGCTCGAAGTCGGGCATCAGCGCGCGCTTCTCTTCGTCGAGTAGCACGTGCCGCCAGTAGTAGTGCGCGCGGGCGACGTCCAGCTCGGCGCCACGCGTGAAGCGCTTAGCGACGAAGTCGAAGCTGAGCTTGCGGTAGTTCGTCGGAAGCGCCCCGGCGGTACCACGGATCAAGGCGCGCAGCGGCTTGGGCGCGACGTTGCGGTAGAGCGATCGGGCCCGACACGCGACGTGGGTCTCGTAGGCGTTGAAGACCTCGTCGCCACCCTCGCCGGTGAGCAGGACCGGCACGTACTCGCTCGCCTGCTTGGCTAGCAGGTACAGCGGCACCAGCGCACCATCGCCGCAGGGCTCATCGACGAACGCGACGTGCTCGACCATGTGGCTGAGGATATCGTCGGGGCCGACCAGGATGCGGTGGTGGATCGGCTCGGCGAAACGCACGCCGATGTCCTGGAAGCGCGCCTCGTTGTAGCTCGGTTCGTCCATCTCGATGCTGAAGGTGTGGAACTCGGAGGCTTTGCCGAGATCCTTGACGAGAGCGAGGATCGAGCTGGAGTCGACCCCACCCGAGAAGGTCAGGCCAACGGGTGTGTCCGAGATCAGGTTGCGTTCGACGCTGGCCCGCATCTCCTGCGCCAGGCGGGTCGCGGCCGCGTCCTCGTTGAGGTCGAAGTTGGGCTCGTAGCGGATCTCGTACCAGGCCCGATCGGTCACCGTGCCGCTGGCGAGGTCGATCTCGAGCAGGTGGCCGCCATCGAGCTCGCGCACGGCGGCGAAGGGCGTGTGTGCGCCGGGGATGTAGGCGAGCGAGAGGTAATGGTAGAGCGCCTCGAGGTCGAGCTCGCCGTCGAACGCGTCGAGGTGGAGGAAAGACTTGATCTCCGAGGCGAAGTAGAGGCGGTCGGCGGTCTGCATGTAGAAGACCGGGCGCATCCCGAAGGGGTCGCGGACGACCCAGGCCTTCTGAGCGCGCCGATCGACCAGGCAGAAACCGAACTGGCCGGTCAGCGCGTCGAGGAAGTCGATGCCCATCTTGGCGTAGAGGTGCAGCAGCACCTCGGTGTCGGTCTCGGAGCGAAACGCCGCGAGCTCGTCGAGGCGGTGGTCGCGGCGTAGCTCGCGGAAGTTCGTCACCTCGCCGTTGTAGGTGAGCCAGGTCGAGGCGTCGGCCGACGCCATCGGCATGGCGCCGTCGTCGCTCAGGTCGGTGATGCGCAGACGGGTGTTGCCGAGGATGAAGCGTGAGCCGCGGTGCAGGCCCCAGCCGTCGGGCCCGCGGTGACGCAGCAGCCCCGTCATACGCTGGACCTCGTCGAAGTCCCGATCGCCGAGATCGCCATCGCCGCCCAGGCTGATCACCCCCGCAATCCCGCACACGATCGACGCTCCCGGGCGGTGCGCCGGGCGCTGGACACGCCGCTGAGCGCTACAATGTGGAGGCGCGAGCCTAGAGGATGGGCGAGGTCGGTTCAACCGCAGGCGGGCAAGTGGCGCCAACGGCCAGTCGAACTGCGTGCAGACCGCTGGCGGACCGCTGGCAGACCGCTGGCAGACCGCTGGCAGACTACTCGCAGACGCCCGCCGCGCACGCCCGACCGTCGCCGCACGGCGCTCCGCCGCGCCGCCGCCTACGGGCAGCCCTCGATGGCGAGGTGCACGCATACTCCCGTGCCCGGCGCGCATGCGTCCGTCGTGCAGACGTCACCGTCGTCGCAGCTCTGGGCCTTCGCGACGCAGCCCCCCGCCGTGCAAACGCCCGCGCTGTTGCAGGGCGCACCGTCGCTGCAGCCGACGCCGTCAGCGACCGCGACGTGCTTGCACTTGGCGGCGACGCAGGTGCCGATGGTGCACGCGAGCCCATCCTCGGCACAGTCGGCCGAGATCTGGCAGCTGACGTCTCCGAAGGGCGCCGCGTTGGTGTTGTGGACCTCGGTTGGTTGGTAGATCGTCGCCGTCGAAGCGTTGCCGAGCTGTCCGCGGTTGCCCCGGCCCCAGCACATCGCGGTTCCGTCGCTGCGCAGCGCGCAGGTGTGGCTGCCGCCCGCGGCGATTCCCGTAGCGCCGGCGATGCCCACGACGTCGGCGGCGATGAACGAGGCCGCGTTGCTGCCGTCGCCGAGCTGACCGTGCGGGTTGTTGCCCCAGCACTTTGTGGCACCGCCAGCCTCGACCGCACAGCTGTGGTACAGGCCCGTCGAGAAGCGGATGACGTCGGCGAGCAGGATCGTCTTGACCGGCGTCGCCGACTGCGCGAGCTTGCCGTTGCCGAGCTCGCCGTGGGCGTTGTAGCCCCAGCACATCAGCGTGCCAGTGGCGCGCAGCGCACAGGTGTGCAGACCGCCGCCGCCGATGGCGACCGCGTCGTCAATCCCGGCGACCTCGATGGGCGTAGTCTGCGCGGCGACCGTGGCGCCGATCTGACCATAGGCACCGTAGCCCCAGCACCAGACCTTGCCGCCAGCCTCGAGCGCGCAGGTGTGGTGATAGCCAGTCGCGACGTCGATCGCCGCAGGCAGGCCGGTGACGGCAACAGGCGCCGTCCGGTTGCTCTTGGTGCCGTCGCCCAGCTGCCCGTGGTCGTTGCGACCCCAACAATGAACCGCGCCGTCGCTGCCGACCGCGCAGCTGTGGTTGGCACCACAGTCGACGTCCACCGCGTCGACGATGTCCTTGGCGGATACCGGCGTCGCGCTGTTGACGTTGTTGCCCTGCCCGAGGTTGCCATACGCGTTGTAGCCCCAGCAGCGCACGCCACCGCTGGCGAGGACCGCGCAGGCGTGGTTCGCGCCGACTCGAACCTGTTTCGCGTCGGCCAGGTTCGAGACGGCGACCCACATCGAGCGATCGGCGGTCGAGCCGTTGCCGAGCTGGCCAACGTGACCGCGACCGAAACAGGCGGCGGTGCCGTCCGTGCGGAGCGCGCAGCTGTGCTCCTCGCCGGTCGCGATGCCGACTCCCCAACCGCTGACGCTCGCCGAGCAGACGCCCTTGACGCATGCCTTGCCACCGCCGCAATCCGCGCCGGAGGGCAACGGCGCGTGCAGGCAAGTGCCGCTGCCGGCGTCGCACGCGTCGGTGGTGCAGCCGCTCGCGTCGCCGCAGTCCTTCGGCGCGCCAGCGCAGACTCCCTTGCCACATGCGTCCTGAATGGTGCACGGGTTGCCGTCGTCGCAGGCAAAGCCTTCGCCTGCCGCCTTGTGGACACACGCGCCGACCTCGCAGGCCGCGATGGTGCACGGTGTTCCGTCATCCGCGCAGTCGGCCGCGGTCGCGCACGACGCGCCTGCAAACGGTGTAGACAAAGAGCCGACCACGGGACGAGAGATCGCGGTCGCCACGACATGGGTGCCATCGCCAAGCTGTCCCACGTTGTTCTGACCCCAACACCACACGGCGCCGTCCGCGGTGACGCCGCAGGTGTGCGAACCGCCGGTCTGCAGGCTGATGAAGTTTCCTGGGCCGGCCACTGGACCTGGGACCAAGGCGTCCTTCTTGTCGCCGGTGCCAAGCTGACCAATTGAGTTGTAGCCCCAACACCAGCCCTTGCCGCCTGCCTCGCGGGCACAGGTCTGATAGAGGCCGGCGCTGACCTCGACCACCGAGGTCGGTCCAACGACGTCCTGTTGTTTCCAGGTCGAGGCCTTGGCGCCGTTGCCGAGCTCGCCATGGGCGCCGTAGCCCCAGCAAGCGACCGTGTCCGAGGTCGTGATGCGGCACGCATGCAGCAAGCCCCCGGCGACCGCGCGCGACCGCAACGGCGAGAAGACGCGAGCGGGCGTCGAGCTGGACGCGAGGGTCGGATGCCCGGTCGTGCCGACGCCACTCGCGCTGCCCCAGCACCACAGATAGCCGTCGCCATCGAGCGCGCAGGTGGCGTTCGCCGCGCCGCCGATGTCGACAAACGCGCCGACGCCGCCGACCGCGACGGGCACGTTGCGGTTGGTCGCCGTGCCGTCGCCAAGCTGGTTGTTGGCGTTGTAGCCCCAGCACCAGGTCTGGCCTTTGCCATCGATGGCGCAGGCGTGATTGTAGCCGGTCGCCAGACGCGTGGTTCCCTTCAAGCCGCTCACGGTCACCGGCGTATTCTTGTGCCCGAACACGCCGTTGCCCAACTGGCCAAGCTCGCCGCGGCCCCAGCAGGTGATCGTGCCATCGGCGATCCGTGCGCAGGAGAAGTAGTCTCCCGCGCGGACCTCGGCGGCGTTGTTGACCCCGTCCACAACGACCGGTGCGGCGCGATCGCCGTTGCTGCCGTTGCCGATCTGGCCGTAGTTGCCGCGCCCCCAACAGGCGACCGATCCGCTCTGCAAGCGCGCGCAGCTGTGCTCGCGACCCAGGTCGACGTGGCTGGCCCAGCCGCTGGCCTTGGCGGCGCAGACATCCCCCTGGCAGAGCTTGCCGTCGCCGCAGACGCCGCCGCCCGGGAGGGCCCACGACATGCAGCCGCCGCCGGCGGCGTCGCAGCCCGCGACCGTGCACAGGTTGCCGTCGTCGCAGTCGATCGCCTTGCCGACGCATGCGCCACTGACGCAGGCGTCGGTGTCCGTGCAGGCGTTGCCATCCGAGCAAACGACCCCGTCCGTGACCGCGACGTGGCTGCAGGTTCCCAGCTTGGCGTCGCACTTTGCGACGGTGCACAGGACGCCATCGTCGGCGCAGTCCGTGGCCGTCTGGCAGGGCCCCGGAGGCGGCGGGTCCAGCTCGGAACCGAGCACCGGAGCGCTCGGCGCGGTCTTGGCCGCACCGCTGACGCCGACCCCGAGCTGACCCTGGTCGTTGGCGCCCCAGCACCATACGCGACCGAGCTGGTCGAGGATGCAGGTCTGGAACGAACCAGTAGCGACGTCGACGACAGGCATCGCCAAGTCGACCTTGGTCGGCTTGAGCGCCTCTACTGTGCTGCCGATCCCGAGCTGACCGCTGGCGTTGTAGCCCCAACAGCGCAGGGCGCCCTGGGTGTCGATGCTGCAGCCATGCCACGCGTCGGTGGCGATCCGCATCAGCGGGGTCGCGTCGGCGAGGGGCTCGATCGCGCTGCTGGTCACCTTGTCGCCGTTGCCGCGCTGGCCGTTGCCGTTGTAGCCCCAGCAAGCGCCCATCTGGTCGCCACGGACCACGCAGGAGTGTTTGTAGCCGACCGCGAGGCTGGCCGCGTGGAGCAGACCATCGACCCGCACCGGCGCGGCCGAGCCGGAGATCGTCGGCACGCCAAGGCGACCATACTGGTTGCTGCCCCAGCACCAGACGTAGCCGTCGTTGCGCAGCGCGCAGGTGTGTTCGGCGCCCGGCTCGACGTCAATGACGCCATCGATGCCGATCACGTCGACTGGCTTGCTGCGGGCCACGTTGGTGCCATCGCCGACCTGGCCGCTGGCGTTGTAGCCCCAGCACAGCACCTTGCCCTTGTCCGTCACGGCGCACGATGTGTTGGGACCCGAGCCGATGTCGACGATGCTGGCGAGGCCGTCGACCACCTGCGCCTTGTTCTGATGGGACGTCGAGCCGTTGCCCAGCTGGCCCCACGAGCCGCGACCCCAGCATCGAACCGTGCCGTCCTCGAGCAGAGCGCAAGAGGCGTACTGGCCGGCCGATATGCGCGTTGCCTTCTTGTCGAGGCCGACGACCGAGACCGGCGCGGCCCGCGTGCCATTGCTGCCGTTGCCGAGCTGGCCGTAGGCGCCGTAGCCCCAGCAAGACACGCCGCCATCGGTGCGCACCGCACAGACGTGCTGGTAGCCGGCGGCGAGACCGACCGCCCAGCCCTGCGGATTGGCCGTGCAGATGCCCGCCGCGCAGACCTTGCCGTCCTCACAGGTCGTACCGACAGCGGCGGCGAGAGCGAGGCAAGCGCCGCCCTGGCCACACTGACCGCCAGTGCACGGGTTGCCGTCGTCGCAGGCCTTCTCCTTGCCCACACAGACGGCGCCGGCGCAGACGTCGGTGGCCGTGCAGGGGCTGCCGTCGTCGCAGCCGAAGCCGTCGACGCCTGCCTTGTGGGCGCAAGCCTTGGCGTCGGCGTCGCAGAAGGCCACCGTGCAAGCGTTGCCGTCGTCGGCGCAGTCGGCGTCGATCGCGCAAGCGCCAGCGCTGGCAAAGGGCACGTCCTCGGAGCCAGCCACCGTCACGGGCAGGACCGACGTACCGCCGGTCGCTCCAATGCCGAGCTGTCCTTCGTTGTTGAGGCCCCAGCAGCGGACCTCGCCCGTGGAGACCAGCGCGCAGGTGTGCTCGAGGCCGGTGACGACATCGACCAGCCGACCGGGCACGTCGATGACAACAGGCACGAGGGAAGCCGACTTGGTGCCGGTGCCGAGCTGGCCGTTGGCGTTGTAGCCCCAACACAGCAGCGAGCGCTCGCCGTCGATCGCGCAGGAATGCAGATACCGCATCGACATCGTCGTGGGATCAACGAGTCCCTTGGGGCTGACGTGCTTGAACCCAGAGGCGGTGTCGCCCGTACCGAGCTCGCCGTGACCGTTGTAGCCAAAGCACGACGTCGCGCCACCGGCGTAGCGCACGCAGGTGCGGTAATAGCCGGCCCAGAGGCGGACGACTCCGGCCAGATCGGGCACCGTGCGGGCCTTCGAGGACGCTGCGAAGACCGCCGTACCAAACGCGCCGTTGGCGCCATTGCCCCAACACGCGACCCGACCGTTGGACCGCAGCGCGCAAGTGTGGGTGGTGCCCATGGACACGGCGACCGCGTCGACGAGATCGATCACATCGACCGGCTTGCTGCGATCGCTGGCGCTTCCGTCACCGAGCTGGCTGCTCGCGTTGTGGCCCCAGCACGAGACCTTGCCAGTCTTGCGCACGACGCAAGCGCTGGCGGGACCGACCGATAGGCCGATGGCGTCGTCGACATCGGTCACGTCGACCGGTTTGTGCTGTGTGGCGTTGCTGCCCGTGCCCAACCGACCGTTGTTGCCCGCTCCCCAACAGCGTACGCCACCGTCGTCGCGGAGCGCGCAGGTGTGGTGGCTGCCGGCGCCGATGGAGACCGCCCCGGTCAGTCCGGCCACGGTCACTGGCTGGTTTCGAACCGTCGTCGAGCCGTCGCCCAGCTGCCCGTAGGTGTTGCGGCCCCAGCACGAGACGGTGCCGTTGGCGCGGATGGCGCAGTCATGGGCGTCGCCGGCGGCGAGCGAACTCGCCCACGGCAGGACCGCGTCGACGCAGGTGCCCGCCTGGCACATCTGGGCGTCGCCGCAGACTCCGCCGCCGGGCAGCGGTGCCTGCATGCACTCGCCTCGCCACGGTGCGCAGTGCTCTGCCGTGCAGGCGTTGCCGTCGGCGCAGTCGATCGGCGTACCCGCGCACGCGCCGACGGCGCAGGCATCGGCCGCGGTGCATGTGTCGCTGTCATCGCAGACGACACCATCCTCGGCGGCTGCTGTGGTGCATTTGCCGCCGACGCATGCTGCGACGAGGCACGGGTCGCCGTCATCGGCGCAGTCGCCCGCCTCGATGCAAGCCTGATCGACCGGCGGCAGGGCCGGGCCGCCGTCGGTAGCCACCGGACTTG
This sequence comes from uncultured Myxococcales bacterium, assembly GCA_937915965.1. GTDB lineage: Bacteria > Myxococcota_A > UBA9042 > UBA9042 > UBA9042 > CALGHC01. Next base: position 3,259 of record CALGHC010000707.1, on the reverse strand, counting down.
CCTTGGCGACGACAGAACCGTCGCCAAGCTGGCCGAAGTCGTTGCGGCCCCAACAGTAGACGGCGCCGTCGGCGCGCACTGCGCAGCTGTGGTCGGCGCCCGCGGCGACCGAGCCGATGGCTTTAAGACCGAGCACCGCCACCGGCTCGAGCCGCTGCACCTTGGTGCCGTCGCCAAGCTGACCGTGGGTGTTGAGGCCCGTGCAAGCCACGCTCGTGTCGGGCTGCACCACGCAAGCGTGGTTGACGCCGCCCGCGTAGCGAAGCATGCCGGCGATTTTGGCGACCGCGGTGGGCGACGTCCGATTCAGCGCATCGCCCAGGCCAAGCTGGCCGTGGCCGTTGTAGCCCCAGCAGCGCGCCTCGCCGCTGCGGTGCAAGGCGCAGGTGTGGTTGCTGCCCGCGGCGATCCCGGCCAGGCCAAACTGACCCGCGAGCGGACTCGGCCGCTTGGTCGCGCCCACGCCCAGCGCCGGCACGCCCAGCTGGCCGTACGTGTTGGTACCCCAGCACCAGGCGTAGCCACTGCGAGCGAGCGCGCAGGTGTGCACGGCGCCGGCCGCCAGCTCGACGATGGTCGACAGACCCAGCACAAAGACCGGCCCGTATTTGTTCGAGGTGTCGCCCGAACCCACCTGACCGCTGGTGTTGAGTCCCCAACAGTAGACCTGACCGGTCTGGAGCAGGGCGCAGGTGTGACCCAATCCGGCGACGATCCGCGTCGCCTTCGCGTTCAATGGCACGTCGACGGGCGTGGTCGCCGCGCCGCCGAGACCGGCGCCCAGCTGACCCCAAGCACCATGTCCCCAGCACTGCACGCCGCCGCCATCGCGCACGACGCAGGTGTGGTTGGCGCCCGCAGCGATGTGCGTTGCCTTGTCGACAACGACGACGGACGGGACGCTCTGATCGACGGTGCTGCCGATGCCCAGCTGCCCTTGGTTGTTTCGGCCCCAGCAGCGCACGTCGCCCTTGGCGTCGAGCAGGCAGGTGTGGTGGTCACCAGCGACGACGCGTGCGCCCTTCCAAGCAGCGACACAGCTGCCTGCCTCGCAGACCAGACCGTCGCCACAGACGGCACCGGGCGGGACCGGATTGTGCAGGCAGTCGCCATTTTTGGGATCGCAGGTGTCGAGGGTGCAGACGTTCTTGTCGTCGCAGTTCTTGGCTACGCCGATGCAGACACCCGCCTGGCAGGCATCCTTGACCGAGCACGCTTCGCCATCGTCGCAGCTGAGGTCGTCGGCGCCGGCGACGCTGGCGCACTCACCCGATTGGGCGTCGCAGGTGTCGTTCGTACACGCGTTGCCGTCGTCACAATTTTTGGCGTCGCCGTGGCAGGTGCTCGCGCTGCAGACGTCGGTGGTGGTGCAGACGTCGCCGTCGTCGCAGTCGAGCGCGTTGGCGACGTGGGTGCAGCCGGTCTGCTTGTCGCAGTCGTCGTCGGTGCAGACCTCGCCATCGCCGCAGTCGACGACCACACCAGCGCATGCGCCCGCGTCGCAGGTGTCGTCCGCCGAGCAGGCATCGCCATCGTCGCAGGGCGCCGCGTTGTTGACGTGCTTGCAGCCAGCGAGCGGGTCGCAGGTGTCGTTGGTGCAGGTGTCCTTGTCGTCGCAGTCGACCGCGCCTCCGGTGCAAGCGCCGGCCGCGCATGCGTCGTCCTGCGTGCACGCCGAGTCGTCGTCGCACGGCGCCGTGTTGACGTCGTGGGCGCAGCCCTCGGAAGGATCGCAGGAGTCATCGGTGCAGATATCCGAGTCGTTGCAGTCGACGGATTCGCTGACACACGAGCCAGCGGCGCACGCCTTGAGGGTGCAGAGGTTGGCGTCGTCGCAGTCGGCCTCATTGGCCGTCACGGTGCAACCGCTCGCCAGATCGCAGGCGTCGTCGGTGCAGACGTTGCCGTCGTCACAGTCGACCGCGACGCCGCCACACGCGCCGAGGTCGCAGGCGTCCGCGTCGGTGCATGCGTTGGCGTCGTCGCAGGGGGCCTGGTTGAAGGCCGTCGCGCAGCCCTTGGCTGGGTCGCAGCCGTCGTCGGTGCAGACATCGTTGTCGTTGCAGGTGATCGCAGCGCCCGCGCAGCTGCCGGCGCCGCAGGTGTCGTCCGCGGTGCATGCGTCACCGTCGTCACAGGCGGCCTCGTTGTTGGTGTGCGTGCAGCCGCTCGCCATGGCGCACGCGTCGTCCGTGCACGGGTCGGCGTCGTCGCAGTCCAGCTGCGACCCGGTGCAAACGCCTCCCTGGCAGGAGACCTCTGTTGTGCACGCGTCGTCGTCAAAGCATGCCTGGCCGTCGGGGAGGGGGTTGGCGACACAGCCGCCAGTCTGGTCGTCGCAGGCGTCCGAAGTGCAGAGGTTGCCGTCGTCGCACTGCACGGCGCTGCCGGCGCAGGTGCCCTGGCTGCAGATGTCATCGCTGGTGCACAGGTCGCCGTCGTCGCAGCTGGCGCCGTCGGCGAGGGCCTCGTGGCTGCACTCGCCGGTGGCAACATCGCAGCCATCGTCGGTGCACGGATCGCCATCGCCGCAATCGGACGGGCAGGCGCTTGTGTCCTCACCGCCGGCGTCGTCGGTATCGGACCCACCGTCGTCGGCGCCACCGTCGTCGGCGCCACCGTCGTCGGCGCCACCGTCGCCAACCACTGCGTCGGCCACGACGGTCGCGTCGCCCGGCAGGCCGGCGTCTTCGCCGCCGTCCTCGCTATCAGCGACCGTGTCCGGGTCCGTCACGGTGTCGCCGGTGGTCGCGTCGTTTGGGGGCACGACCGTGTCGTTTGGGGGCACGCCCGTGTCGTTGGGCGGCTCGACGGCGTCCCCAGGAGGCAGAACCGCGTCGACTGGCGGCTCGACGCTGTCGTTTGGCGGCACCACGATGTCGAGAGGCGGCAGCACGATGTCAGCCGCGTCTCCGTCGTCGCCGTCGTCAGCGTCACTGTCATCGACGTCGCCGCCATCGAGGGCGTCGGCGACCGGATCAGTCGTCTCGGAGCTCGAATCCGTCACCTGGCTGTCGACCCCACCGTCATCGCCGCTTCCATCAAGCCCGCTGTTGCCGGGCCCGACGACAGCCTGGTCGTCGCTGCAGCCGGTGATGGAGAGCGCACCGATCAGGATCGCGATGACAGCAATGGGAAGACAACGCATGGGAAACCTCGTGCGGGCAAGACGGCAGGCGGAACGGGCGGCTCAAACTGGGCTCGACCGGGGGCTCAACGGGGGCTCAACGGGGGCTCAACGGGGGCTCAACGGGGGCTC
>CALGHC010000706.1 GCA_937915965.1 uncultured Myxococcales bacterium | reverse complement strand
GAAAGTGCAGGTGTGGTGCGCGGATGGGGAGGTTTTTACGAGGGGGTCAAGGTTGCGTCGAAGCTCTGGCGACGTGGGATGGGGGCGGATGGGATGCGACGTGGCGTTGCGGTGCGAGGCAGCCTTCTACCATTCCTCAGCGCCGAGCTCGCCGGGAACAGCGTGCAGCCGTTCCTGGCTCTCGCCAACGGTGAGCGCGAGGCGCCGCGCGCCATAGGCCGGTTCGTCAAAGCTCTCGCCATCCAGGGTGTACGGGCCAAAGAGCTGCATCCGACGCGCGTTGGGGTGGTCGGACACGCCGGGCGCGTCGCGCTCCGTCATCAACCTTGGCAGCAGAGCCACCATGCGACGCGGCTCGGTCTCCTCGACCACCTTGGCAAAGAAGCCAGGGGCGAGCAGCGGCCGGCGGATCGCGCGCACCGCGCCGACCGCAAGGGTCAGGTCCACCGTCGAAGCGACCGCCGCGGTGTAGAGGGCGTAGCGTCGGTCGTCGACCAAGAGGTCTTGGAACGGTCCGAGCTTCCAACCTTCTTCCTGCCAGAGGCGACTGCCGCCATGCACGCCACGAACGACCTCGAAGAGGAAGCGCGACAGCCCCGAGTAGCCGGCACCATAGCGGGTGTACAGGTCGATCGCGTGACGAGGCGCCTCAGAGCCAAATACGAAACCGTATCGTGGCAGGGCGTCGCCCCAGCGGACCTCGAGCAGCGGCAAACGTCGAGCCGGCACCCGAGACAGGGGCGCGCCGCGAAAGTACGCGAGAAATCGCTCCAGCGTGTAGCGGGGAGTGCCGTGAATCGCCACGGTTCGCCCGACAATGTTGAGCGTTCCGCCGTTGAGAATCAGGATGCGCGGCCGCGGCGGCGCGCCCAGACCGTCATCGACGGACTCGCGATCGAGTTGAATCAGCGCGTTGACGACGTGATGAACGGTTCCGTCGCCGCCAGCGACTGCGAGCACGTTGGCGCGACCGTCGGTCAACAGCCGGGCAAGGGCGCGGCGCAGCGAGGCGAGGTCGCGGGTCTCGACGACCGCGGCTGGGTCGCCCAAGAGGCCGCCGAGTCGCTCGCGGGGCGATCGGCGGCGGAGACGTCGGGCATGCGGGTTGATCAACAGACCAACTCTCACCGACGCGGACGGCACGCAGGCCTGCCGGCGGGTGGAGACTCCCTCGGCAGAACACAGGCGCGCGATGGGGTCGGCATGCAAGTTCGTTCTCCACGAAGACGGCGGGGGCGGCTGGTGACGCCCGCCAGGTACCGGGTCATCCGGAACCGTAGGGCAGGACCCGGTCGTTCTTGTCGACCCCTGGGACGCGTGCTAGCATCCTTGGCCTTGGATGCGCAAACCCTCCGGATCAACGCGCCAAACGATCTCGCGTGCCGGCCCCGGCTGGACATCGTGTGCGGGACCCAGCCTGGACAACAGTGTGGGACTCCTGAAGAACACGGCGACTCGACTGGCCGCGCCGGCGGTCCAAGGTTGCGGCCAGAGCGGCGGCATTGACGTTGAACCGAGGCCACGACACCGCACCGCTTTCTTGACAAGGACCCGGCGGGATTGTGACATCCCCAGAGCTATTGTAGAACGGCACGCTGGGCAGACCGCTGGCCAGGACGCGTTCTGCTGAGGACCGCCCACGCAGCCGCACCGCGCGATGCCGTGGACAGAAGCCGAGACGGGGCATAGCCGAACCGTCACGGAAACCGCAGAGGAGTCTTCCCTTCCGATGCTCAAGCTGTCGATCCAAGACAACGAGGGGAAGAATACGGTCATCCCGCTCGGCGATGGTGATCTAAGCATCGGTCGCGACGAGAACAACGCGATCTGCCTGACCGAGCGAAACGTCTCGCGGCAGCACGCGCGGGTTGTCACCCAGGCAGGCCGGGTCTACGTCGAGAACATCTCGGCGACGTACGGCACGCGTTTCAACAACCTCTTCCTACGAGAGCGCACCGAGGTCGGTCCCGGCGATGTCGTCCAGGTGGGCGACTACGTCATGGAGGTGATCGGCGGCAGCGCGGAAGTGGTCCGGGACACAGCGCTGGTCGACGACGACGCGCAACCCGCTCCTGCCGGTGGCCCGCCGCCGGACAACGCCACCGCCATCGTCAATCTCGCCGACATCCAGACCGGGCTGCGGCCGGATGGCGGCGCAGCGGCGGTTCTGCCCGCACGCGAGCGCCCGCGGTTGGTGGTGCAGAGTCAGAACCTGCGTGGCACCGAACTGGAGATCAGCCGCTCGCCGACGGTCGTCGGCCGGATGGCAGACAGCGCCGACCTCGTGATCGACCACCGCTCTATCTCCAAGGAGCACGCGCGGTTGACACGTCATGGTGATGGCACGTGGGAGGTCCTCGACCTGGCATCGGCCAACGGCATCCGGGTCAATGGCGAGCCCTACTCCAAGGTCGCGCTTTCGAGCGGAGACCTGATCGAGCTCGGCCACGTCACCGTCGCCTTTGTCGGGCCTGGCGATCAGGCACCCGCGGCAGGGGCCGGCAGGGGCGGCAAGTCGAATATCGGCCTGATGGCGGCCATCGCCCTGTTGGTGTTGCTGACCGGCGCCGCGGTCGCCTTCTTCGCGCTGGGCGGCCACGACATCCCCGCGCAGCAAGGCCAGACGGCCGCGCCGGGGACCGTCGGTCCCGCGGAAGACGATGCGCCCGTGGAGGCCAACGAGGCTGCAGCCACCCGCCGCGACATCGGTGAGGTGCTCGATCAGGTTGGCAAGCTGCGCGCCGGCGGCATGGTTCGCGAGGCGCTGACTCTTGCCAAGCAGGCCCAGCGTCAGTCGCCCGGCAACGCCCAGGTTCAGCTGCTGGTCACGGAGCTGGAACGAGAGATCGAAGCGACCGAGAAGCTCAAGCAGATCGAAGCGCAGATCGACGAAGACCCCAAGTCAGCGCTCGATGCGGCGACCGATCTGGGCGACATGATCAAGGAAGGCAGCGCGCTGCGTGAGCGATGGAAGTCGTTGCGCGACAAGGCCAATGCCCTGGTCATTGCTCAGCTCCTCCAGGACGCAGAGAAGCTGATCAACCAGCGTCGCCTCGAAGACGCGACGGGGCTCCTTGAGCAGGTTCTCGAGATGGATCCGGACAGCCGTGAGGCTGCTCGTTTGCTCCAACGCATCAAGGACCTCGGCGAGCGCCAGGCACCTGCGGCCGCCCCATCCCCGCGTGCGAGGCCAGCGGCAAGGCCACAGGCGGCGCCGCGGGCGGCCGTCAAGCCAACGCCGAAGGCAGAGCCCAAGCCGGCACCCAAGCCCGAGCCCAAGCCGGCGCCCAAGCCCGAGCCCAAGGCCGAGCCAGCAGCCAGCGCCGACGACATGAGCGGCAAGGACCTCTACCGCGAGGCACGCAAGTCCCTGATGGCGGGAGACAAGCCCAAGGCCCTGACCTACCTCAAGCAGGCCGCGGGCAAGGGCTACCGCAAGGCCAACGGGCTCCTCGCCAAACAGTACCTTGAGAGCGGCGACATGGGCGGATTCTGCAAGGCGGTCAAGCCGTACCTCGCCGCCTTCCCGAGCGCAGCCGACGCCGCCTTCCTGGACGAAAAACGCAAGGCGAGCTGCAACTGACACCGCTCTCGCCCGGCGCCCGCGCATCCGTTGATTTCAAACGAATCTCCGCGAGCGTGCTGCGCCGGTCGCTCAGCGCCCTGGTCGCGCTTCTCGGAGTCGTGATCCTGGTCTTCGTCGTCGTGCGCGTGGTGCCCGGCGATCCCGTTGACCATCTGCTCGGGGAGCAGGCTACCGCGACTGACCGCGCGGCGCTGCGCGAGCGAATGCACCTCGACGGCAGCCTGCCCGATCAGCTCGCAACCTACCTGACAGAGTTGGCCCAAGGTGGCCTGGGCACTTCGTACGCGCTTCGCGGTGCCGAGACGCCGGTTGCGACGCTGATCGCCGCGGAGCTGCCACATACGGTGGGGCTGGCTCTGGCCAGCTTGATGATCGCGATCGCGTTGGCGCTGCCGCTTGGCCTCGGCGCTGCGCTGCGACGCGACGGTGCGCTCGACCACGGCGCCCGCGCGGTCGCACTGCTGGCGGTATCGACGCCTGCGTTCGTCTCCGGACCCGCGCTGATCTATGTACTCGCTGTTTGGCTGCCGCTCGCCCCGACTCCGGCCCACGACGCGACGCCGATCGCCGCTTTGGTGCTGCCGAGTCTGATCGTTGGCTTCGCCCTCTCGGGCCGCCTCGCGCGCCTGTTGCGAGCGACGGTCCTCGAGACGCTGCGGGCACCCTGGGTCGAGGCGGCTCGGGCGCGCGGTCTGTCGCCGACCCGCGTCGTTCTGGGCCACGTCCTGCCCAACGCGGTGCCGCCCGTACTCACCGTGCTCGGCTTGCAGCTTGCGGCCCTGCTTGGCGGCGCGCTGGTGACCGAGAAGGTCTTCGGTCGACCGGGAATCGGCACCCTGTTGCTCGACGCGATCTCATGCCGCGACTACGCTGTCGTCCAGGGCTGCGTGATCGTAATCGGTTTGGCCTACACCGTGATCAACGGGGCGGTCGACGTCGCACACCGGTCTCTCGACCCGCGCATTCGCGACGGCCACAGAGACGTCTCGTGACTGCCAGCCGACGCGGACTGCCGCTGTCTTTGCGCGCCGGCCTGGTCCTCCTCAGCGCGGTCGTGCTGCTGTCGCTGGTCGGCCCCCTCGTAGTCAGATGGGCTCCCGGCGATTGCGATAGCGACGCGGTGATCGCCGGCCCGAGCGCGCGTCACTTTCTCGGCACCGATGAGGATGGCCGCGACACGCTCTCGCGGGTGCTAGCCGGCGGCAGAGTCGCGCTGGTCGTCGGCCTCGCAACGGCGGCGCTGTCGGTCGGGCTTGGCCTGATCCTGGGCGGTCTCGCCGGCTGGATGGGCGGCTGGGTCGACGCGATTGTCAGCCGCGTTTGTGATGTGCTGATGGCGTTCCCCGGTATCCTGTTAGCGCTCCTGGTGCTCTTCGTGACCGCGGACCCAGGGCTCCCGACGGTCGTGCTGTCTCTGTCACTGACCGCCTGGGCTGGCCACGCCCGCTTGGTGCGGGCGTTGGTGCGCGGTGTGCGCGATCGTGACTTTGTCCGCGCGGGTCGCTGTGTCGGCGCCAGCGAGCCGCGCCTGCTGGTACGCTATGTTCTGCCGGAGGTCGTTGGACCGGTGCTTGTCCAGGCGACTTTCGCCGTTGCCGGTGCCGTACTTGGCGAAGCCAGCTTGTCCTTTCTCGGACTTGGGCCTCAAGGTGTCGTATCCTGGGGCGGCCTGCTGGAGCAGGGGGCGGTCCTCTTCTTGAAGACACCAGCCCTGGTGCTCTCGGCTGGCGGCGCGCTGCTCTGCCTGCTCGCCGCCGTCAACCTCACCGGCGATGGGCTGCGCGACCTACTGGATCCAAGGCTCGCGGGTCAGACCGTGCGCAATGTCAACGCGAGGAGCGTCTGGGGATGAGAGAGAGCGATGAACTACCCGACGACAAGGACGTCCTCCAAGGGCGGGACGCGGCCCGACGACTCGCGCGCGGCTTGTTTGTCGCTGGCTATCACGGCACCGAGCTTCCCGATTCGATCGCCGAAGGTCTCGCCACCGGCCTCGCCGGGGTGATCCTCTTTCGCCGCAACCTGGCATTCGCCGCAGGAGTGGAGCCCGAATCGGTCGACGTCGTCACCCTCACGCGTCACACCAGCAGCGTACAGGTCGCAGCCGATCGCGACCCGTGGCGCCCCGGCCCGGCTATCTGCTCGGTCGACCAGGAGGGTGGCCCCGTGCAGCGCCTGCGCGCGCCGTTCACGCCGATGCCAGCGATGCGTGTCATCGGCGACCGGCGCGACGTCACCCTCGCGTGGCGGGTCGGTCGCCAGCTGGGCCGCGAGTGCCGGGCGGCCGGCTTCAACGTCGACTGGGCACCCGTGCTCGACGTCGACACCAACCCGGACAACCCGATCATCGGCCAGCGGGCGTTCGGCACGACACCGGACGTCGTCGCCGAGGCCGCCGGGGCGCTACTCGACGGTCTGCAGTCCACGGGTGTGCTTGGCTGCGGAAAACACTTTCCTGGCCACGGCGACACGGTGGCCGACAGCCACCTTGAGCTGCCTGTGGTCGCCCACGAGCCGGCCAGATTGCAGGCGGTTGAACTCGCGCCGTTTCGAGCCCTGGCTGACCGGCTGTGGATGGTGATGACC